>CAXTDD010000555.1:0-2763 GCA_964242955.1 uncultured Rubrobacteraceae bacterium
CCTCAGCACCTCGCCGGCCCCGAGTGCGGCCTCCCCCCACGGTCCGAACGTCATGTATCACCTGCGGGCACGGTCGTGGAGTATACGGGCCGGGAGGGCTTGAGGGGCCGAACGCGCTACTGCTATGCTCTTCGTCCGGAAAGCCCCGGCGGGTCTGTGATGGGATGCGGCCGGAAGGAGCAGGACCTCGTGACCCTCTTCGCGCTTGGCCTGGTGGTGGCCTCCGGTTTTCTGCACGCCGCCTGGAACCTTCTCGCCAAGCGCGCCAGCGGCGACGCCAGCGGGCCCGCCTTCGTCTGGCTCTGCAGCGCGCTATCGACGGTGATCTACGCCCCGCTCGCCGTTGCCGTCGTTGTCGGGGGGGAGCGTGTGGGCCCCGTAGGGCTCTTCTTCATGTTCGGTACGGGTGCCCTGCACGTCGGGTACTTCCTGTCGTTGCAGAAGGGCTACCGGGTGGGTGATCTCTCGTTCGTCTACCCGCTGGCGCGGGGCGTGGGGCCTCTGCTCGCGAGCGGGGCGGCGATCCTCTTTCTCGGGGAGAGCGCCGGCCCGGTCGCCATCGGGGGCATACTCCTGATCGTCGCCGGCGTCTTCCTGCTCGCCTGGGAGCCCGACGACGGGCGGAAGCCGCCCGGCGAGCGGTGGCTCGGGGTCGCGTTCGGCCTGCTGACCGGCGCCTTTATCGCCGGGTACACCCTCTGGGACAAGGTCGCCGTCAGCGACCTCGCGCTCTCGCCCGTCCTCTACTACTGGGGCTCCCTGGTGGTTCAGACCGTCATCTTGTTGCCGGTGGCGCTGCGGCTGCGGGGCGAGATCCGGACCGCCTGGAACGCGCGCCGGGTGGAGGCTTTGGGCGTCGCGGTGCTCAGCCCCCTGGCCTACCTGCTGGTCCTCACGGCGCTGGTCTTCGCCCCGGTGAGCCGCGTCGCCCCGGCGCGCGAGATCGGCATCCTCATAGGCACGCTTCTGGGCGGGAACCTGCTCGCCGAAGGCGGCGTGGGGCGGCGCCTGATCGCCTCCTTCTGCATGGTCCTGGGCATCGTGTCCCTGGCCGTCGGCTAGGGCGCCGTCCGGTATCCTACGGGACGATCTCCTGCCGGCCCACGAGAGGAGCGGAACGTGAACGGGACGGTGACGGCGGTGGGCCGCAGCGCGACCCACACCTTCGGCAAACGAACCGGGGAGAGCATCCGGCTCGTGGCAGGCCTCGGCGTCGAGGGCGACGCGCACCTGGGCAAAACCGTCAAGCACCGCTCCCGCGTCCGACAGGACCCGACCCAGCCCAACCTGCGCCAGGTGCACCTCATCCACGCCGAGCTCCACGACGAGTTGAACGCCTCGGGCTTCTCCGTCTCCGCGGGTCAGATGGGCGAGAACGTAACCACCAGCGGCATCGACCTGCTCGGCCTGCCGGCCGGGACCACGCTTCGCCTCGGCGGGACGGCGATCGTCGAGGTGACGGGCCTGCGCAACCCCTGCAAGCAGCTAGACGACTTCCAACCGGGTCTGATGGATGCCGTGCTCGACCGCGACGAAGACGGAAACCTCGTCCGCAAGGCCGGCATCATGGGCGTTGTCCTCGCCGGCGGCGAGGTGCGGCCCGGCGATCCCGTCCGGGTCGAGCTGCCGTCGGGACCGCACCGACCGCTCGAAAAGGTGTGACGGCGACATGCGGTGCTTGAACGGGTAACATGGGCGGGATGGAGAACGGGAACTTCGTCACCACGGTAGATGAGCTCGAAAGGCTCTACGGTCCTCCCAAAGAGCGTGCGGTCCTCAAACAGATGGACCGGCTCGACGGGCACGCCAGGGCCTTTATCTCCGCTTCGCCCTTCTTGCTGCTCGCCACCTGTGGCCGCTCCGGCGCCGACTGCTCCCCGCGGGGAGACGCGCCCGGTTTCGTCGAGGTGGCCGACGACGAGACGCTCCTCGTCCCCGACCGCCGGGGCAACAACCGCGTAGATTCGTTGCGCAACGTCGTCGAGAACCCGGACGTCGGCCTGCTCTTCCTCGTCCCCGGTGCGAACGAGACCTTCCGCGTCAACGGCAGGGCGAGGCTGTCCGTGGAACCGGATCTCCTCCGCAGGTTCGACGTGCGCGGCAAGAGGCCCAAGACGGTCCTCGTCGTGCGTGTGGAAGAAGCCTTCATGCAGTGTTCGCGCGCCCTGATCCGGTCCGATCTCTGGAACCCGGACCGCTTCGACGCGAGCCTCGCGCTCCCGAGTGCCGGCACGATGCTCGCCGCCCACACCGGCGGCAAGGTGGACGCCGCGGAGTACGACGCCCTCGAAAGAGAAGAGCGACAGAGAACTCTCTACTAGAGCGGTCCGCGGGGAGGCCGCGTCCTTCCCGGAAAACCTGAGAACATCAATGCCCGAAAGCTTCCGCCGTAAGCCCATAGGCTCCGAAAACCGCCCCAGGCGCGTCGCATATAGACAGCCGCCGCGCCGCGTTGCATAGTTAGCGGCGAACGGGTCGTCTCCGGCGGGGGAGGCTTTGCGGGTTCGAGTCAGGAGGGAGAAGAAGTTCAGGCGGAGGCGCCGGAGCGCCTTGTTGCTCGTGCTCCTCGCGGTGGTCTTGGTGGTCCTGTTCGTCTTCTGGTCGTGGGTCGACGCGCAGGCGCGGGCCGTGGTCGTCGTCTCGTCCGTGCTCCAGACGCCGGTCCTGACGCCGGCGACCGAGGCCGCGAGCGGCGAGCCGCGCTTCGACGACGCGACCATCGCCGGCAACCGGGCGCTGGTGGTGAGGCCGGCGGGGGAGGGG
>CAXTDD010000556.1:0-2761 GCA_964242955.1 uncultured Rubrobacteraceae bacterium
CTCCGAAGGGGCATCGGTCGTGGAATTGTCGGGGGTCTGCGGTTCGGGGTCCGGGTCGCGCGTTTCCGGATCGGGCGCTTCGGCGCGCTCTTTCGCGGGCGCGTCGGGTGCGCCGGGGTGGGTCTGGAGCGCCGGGCTCACCGCCCGGTCCAGGGACGACGTGCCGGGCGCGACGGTGCTCTCCACCAGCGAGACGGGTTGTCCCACCGGAAGGAGCGGCGAGAAGGCGAGGGCGAGGAAGCCGGCGAGCGTTACGGCCATGACGGGGACGACCTTGCGGCGCCGCCGGCGCATCCGGGTTACCGGGGCGCGACGCATGACGCCCGTTCGGGCGTTCTCGGGCGCGGCGGCCACGAGCGCCGCCGACTTCGAGGAGAGTTTCCTACCTTCCAGGAAGGCGGCGAGGTCGTCGGCGAGCGTGTAGGCGTCCGGGTATCGCTCCTCCGGGCGCTTGCGCAGGAGGGTTAGCGTGATCAGGTCCAGAGACTCGGGCACTTCCGGGTTCGTGCTCCCGGGCGAGGGCGCCGGCTCGTTGCAGTGCTTCATGGCGATGGCCAGCGGGTTGGTGTCCTCGCCGTCGCCGAAGGGCGTGCGCCCGGTCAGCGCCTCGTAGAGGACGACTCCAAGAGAATAGAGGTCGCTCGCGGAACCCACGGGCTCTCCTTTCGCCTGCTCGGGCGAGAGGTAGGGTGCTGTGCCCAGGATCATGCTCGTGTGGGTCATCGCGGTGGCCTCGGTCGCCCGCGCGATGCCGAAGTCCGCGACCTTGACCTCGTCGTCGTGCGTGAGGAGGACGTTCTCGGGCTTGACGTCGCGGTGGACGATGCCGGCGTCGTGGGCCGCGCCCAGCGCCTCGGCCGCCTGGAGCGTCACCCTGGCGGCTTCCCGCGGCGGGAGGGGCCCGGTGGCGCGGATACGGTCCTTCAGGGTGCCGCCTTCGGCCAGCTCCATCGCCATGTAGGGCGAGCCGTCGTCGTCCTTACCGGAGTCGAAGACGCGGATGATGTTGGGGTGGTCCAGGGACGCGACGTTCCTGACCTCGCGCTCGAACCGCTCCACGAACTCTGGGGTCTCCGCGTGGTGCTGCCCGAGCACCTTGATGGCTACCTCGCGGCCCAACTCCCTGTCGCGGGCCCGGTACACGTAACCCATGCCTCCCGAGCCGAGCAGCCCGTCGAGATCGTAGCGGTCTCCGATGGAGGAATTTTGTCGCACAAACGCATTCTACCCTCTGGGCGGCGGTCCGGAACATCTTAAGTAATGTTTTGGGTCCCGAAGGCGTACGGATACGCTTTACAAGACGGGCCGAAACGTCTATACCATCCCCGTGCCGGAGGCGGAGAAGAGAGTACGGCGCAGGGACGTGGTGCGCGAGCGGTTGCGCAACCGCCCGCACCTGCGCCCGAAGGTCTACGGCTACCTGACGGAGGAGAAGGAGTCGCTGCGGCAGGGGTTCGCGGCGCTGTTCCTGTCCTCCGTCGGGGAGTTGCTGGCGGGGATCGTGCTCGCCGGCATCTCGGGCACGCTCGACGAGCTGGTGGGATTGGCGGTGCTGATACCGGCGGCCATCGGGATGCGCGGGGCCATCTTCGGCGCGATGGGCAGCCGCCTGTCGACCTCCATCCAGACCGGCCTCTTCGAGCTGAACCTCAGGCGCGGCGTGCTCGCGGAGAACGTGCAGGCCGCGGTGGTGCTCTCCCTGGTCTCCGGGGTCTTTCTGGCGTTTCTGGCGCGGTTTCTGTGCGGGGTGCTGGGCGTCCCGACGGAGCTTACCGTCTTCGACTACGTCGTGATCTCGACCGTGGGCGGCATACTCGCAGGCGTCCTCTTGCTCGGCATAACCGTTCTGGTCGCCCGCCTCAGCGTCTCGCGCGGCTGGGACATGGACAATATAGCGGCCCCGATGCTCACCGCCGCCGGCGACATCCTCACGCTGCCGGCCCTCGTCCTCACCACGTACTTTATTGGCATCCCGATCTTCTCCAGCGGGCTCGCGGTCGTCCTGATCTTGGTCGCCGTGGTCGCCGTCGGGCTCGGGTTCAGGCTCGGGGCGGGGAACCTAAGACGCATCCTCGCCGAGAGCCTCCCGATACTGGCCCTGACGGGGACCGTGATGACCCTGGTGGGGCTCGCGTTGGAGGACCGGAAAGAGGTCTTTCTGGCGTTCCCGGCCCTGCTGATCCTGCTCCCGGCGTTCCTGCAGGAGGGCGGCGCCCTCGGCGGCATCCTCTCCAGCCGGCTCTCGTCGAAGGTCCACCTGGGCCTCCTCGCGCCGCGCAGCATTCCCCAGCCGGGCGCGTTCAGGGACTTTACGCTGACGTACATCTTCGCGGTCGGGGTTTATTTGTTCATCGGCGGGGCCTCGCACTGGATCGCGGTGGCCCTCAGCCGGTTGTCTCCTGGGCTCCTGACGCAACTCGGGGCCGAGGCGGGCCAATTGAGCCCCGGTTTTCTGCCGATGCTGGGCGTCAGCGCTCTGGCGGGGTTGCTGGCGACGACGGCGGCCGTGCTGGCGGCCTACTACGGTTCGACCGTGAGCTACAGGTTCGGGCTCGACCCCGACACCTACGGCATCCCGATCATCACGGCGGCGGTGGACTTGCTCGGTTTCATGAGCCTTATAATTGCGTTGAACGTCTTCGATCTTACGGGGTAGGCACATGCGCGACGGAAGACCGCGGAACCTCAAGGACATGTTGGCCGAGGCGAAGGACACCTCGGAGCTCATGGTGGACCTCGCCTACG
Source organism: uncultured Rubrobacteraceae bacterium (assembly GCA_964242955.1). Classification (GTDB taxonomy): domain Bacteria; phylum Actinomycetota; class Rubrobacteria; order Rubrobacterales; family Rubrobacteraceae; genus Rubrobacter_D. The sequence goes on from CAXTDD010000556.1 coordinate 2,746, forward strand.
CCGCCCTCTTCTACAA
>CAXTDD010000557.1:0-2759 GCA_964242955.1 uncultured Rubrobacteraceae bacterium
CCTTTATGAAGCCGAGGTCGAAGAGGCGCTTGGCGAGCTTCTCGCCGAGGCCGTCGATGTCCATGGCTGACTTGGACGACCAGTGGATTATGTGCTCCAGCGCCTGGGCCGGGCACCGCGCGTTGACGCACCGGGTTACTGCTTCGCCTTCCGGCCGCGAGACCGGCTCGCCGCAGACCGGGCAGTGGGTGGGCATGGTGAATTCGTGTTCGGTACCGCCGCGTTCCTCGACGACGGCCTTTACGACCTGCGGGATCACGTCCCCGGCCCGCTCGATGATCACCGTGTCCCCGACGAGGATGCCCTTCTCCTTGACGTAGTCCTCGTTGTGCAGCGTGGCCTTGGAGATCGTCACCCCGCCCACGTTTACCGGCTCGAGCACGGCCTGCGGCGTGAGCGCCCCGGTCCTTCCGACGTTGATGATGATGTCGAGCAGCGTCGTCCGGCCCGCCAACGGCTCGAACTTGTACGCGATGGCCCACCGCGGCGACTTCGCCACGGAGCCCAGGGCGAGCTGCTGCTCCCGCGAGTCGACCTTCACGACGACGCCGTCGATCTGGTACCCGACGGACTCCCGCTCCCTCGTCCACCGCTCGCACTCGGCGACGACGGACTCTATGTCGTCGTGGACCTGGTAAGGGTTCACGCGCAGCCCGTAGCTCTTGAGGGCCGCGAGCATAGCGGAATGGCTCTCGAAGATCTCGCCTCCCTCGCCCGCGCCGTAGAGCAGGATGGTCAGCGGCCTCCGCGCCGTTACTCTAGGGTCTAGCTGCCGGATCGACCCGGCCGCCAGGTTCCTCGGGTTGGCGAAGGTCTTCTTGCCTTCGGCATCCAACTCCTCGTTGAGCTTCTCGAACTCCGCGAGCGTTATGTACGCCTCGCCGCGCGGCTCCAGGACGGGGGGAGGGTCGTCTCCTAGGCGGACGGGGACGGAGCGGATCGTGCGCAACTGCGCCGAGACGTCCTCCCCGACGGTGCCGTTGCCGCGCGTCGCGCCCTGGACAAGACGTCCGTCCTCGTAGCGCAAAGAGACCGCGAGGCCGTCTATCTTGAGCTCCGTGACGTAGCGCGGCTCCTCATCCTCGCCGAGCAGGCGCCTGACGCGGGCGTCCCACTCGCGCAAATCCTCCGTCTTGCGGGCGTTGGCGAGGGAGAGCATGGGGACGGCGTGCCGGACCTCTTCGAAGCCCTCAAGCGGTTCCCCGCCGACGCGTTGGGTCGGCGAGTCCGGGGTGACGAGCTCGGGGTGCTCCGCCTCCAGCGATTCCAGCTCGCCCGCGAGGGCGTCGTACTCGGCGTCGGGAATCTCCGGCGCGTCCTCTATATGGTAGCGGCGGTTGTGGTACCGGACCCGCTCCCGCAGGTCCTCGATCTTACTCCGAACGTCCACGCTCTCCGCCACGCAAGGATTATACGCAAGGTCCCGAAGGTCCCCAAGGGCTATCCCCTGACCCGCCGAACCGGCCAATCGAGCTTTCGGCCATCCCGGTCTACAAAGGAGAAATTCTTGTCCTCCGGGGCCGGATCCCGCACGACCGCCACGACGTAGGGGTACGTGAGGGCCTGCGTCACGATGGCGCCCTCCGGTGGTCCCTTTAGCGTGAGCCGGACGGTCACCCGATCCCCCGCGAGCCGCGCCCCGCCGACGTTGACGGAGTGCCCGCCCGTCGGCTGCTCGCCCGAGTACGCCGCCAGGTAAGCCCCCTCGCCCGAGTCCGGTATTGCGGCCCCCAATTCGTCCGACAGGGCTTCCGCAGAAGGGGCTACGACGACTTGTGGACGCTGGGGACCCTCGCCCGGGGCCCCGGCGGCCAGGCGCTCGACGCGCAGGTTGCGCGGTTCGTGTTCCTCCGGCGAACTCTCTCCAGGTGATCCAGGGTCTTGGCCCGTCGAACACGCGGAGATCAAGAGCAGGAGTAGGATGGGTCCGACGCGCGACATGGCGGTGAGCTTACACGACGTGAGGCCTCACCCGGCCCGCACCCGCGGCCGACCGTAGAATGAACCGGCAAACCTTTCGAGAGGGGGAACCTCCCACACGTGGAACCATTGATCCTGACGCTCAAGATGGACGAGTCCTCCCAGGAGAGGTTCGACCGCCTGCGCGAGGAGCACTTCCCGAAGGAGCGCAACTTTATCCCGGCCCACCTAACCCTATTCCACAAACTGCCCGGAGATCAGGAACAGGCGATCGCCGAGGCTTTGGAAGACGTCTGCCGCGGAAAAGAACCCTTCTCTCTGACGGCGACGGGGCTCGTCTTTATGGGCAGGGGCGTGGGGTACAGGCTAGAGTCGGCGGAGCTGGAATCCATCAGGGAGCGGCTCTCCGACGGGTGGTGGTCCTGGCTCGGCGCCCAGGACCGCAGGGGATTTCGGTCCCACGTGACGGTCCAGAACAAGGTTCCGCCCAAAAAAGCCCGCGCCCTCCACCGCCGTCTGCAGGAGACGTTCGCGCCGTTCGAGGTCGGGGCCGAGGGCCTGCTCTTGTGGCGATACCTCGGGGGGCCGTGGGAGCCGGCCGGGGCCTACGGTTTCCGGGGGTGATCCCGTCGTCCGGCCTACACTGGTCGGTCGGCGCCGGTCGAGGCCAGCTCGCGCTCGCCCCGGTCGGTGAGGCGCACCTCGACTATCTCCCCTTCGGGGTCTTCGGTCAGCTCGGTCAGCCCCTCCTCGCGCATCTCCCGCAGGACCGGCGAGAGGTCCCGACGGCTCCAGCCCCACGGCGAGAGCCACCGCGCGAGCTCCTTGAAGGCCACCCC
>CAXTDD010000558.1:0-2757 GCA_964242955.1 uncultured Rubrobacteraceae bacterium
CCGCGGGCGTTGCGCAGGGTGTTGAGGTCCTTGGTGCGGAGGTCGGCCGCGTGGACCATGCCGTCGCCGCCGTCTTTGCCGAAGGCGAGCGGCGCGAAGATGCGGAGGTTCTCGAAGGGCTTTATGTCCAAGCCGAGGGACTCGTACATCTCGCGGTCTTCGGGGGGGAGGCCCTTCTGGTTTGCCTTCTTGTAGCGGTCGGCGAGGTCTGGGTCTTCTTCGGGGTCGACCTCCACGGGCTTGTCGAGGTAGAGGAGGTCGGCGCCTTTTACGTTGAACATCAGGGCGGCGACCTTTTTGTCCTTGACGGTCTGGAAGGTGCTGGCGATGGTGAAGAGGGCGTGGCTGGTCTTGGTGGAGAGGCCGCTCATGCCGGTGATGTTGAGGTGGCCGGCCTCGGGGCCCAGCAGGTAGTCGCCGTCCACGAAGAGGGGGGTGCGCTGGGGGCTTCCGTTCTTCTCGTTGCCGTTCTCGTGGAGGAGCATGGGTATCTTGTGCCCGGCGAAGTCTTCGGTGCCGAGGGCGTACTCGATGGCCGGCTGCGTGGCGAAGAAGACGGGGCCGGTGCGGACCGGGCGCTTGGACTTCTTCTTCTCGTGACGGTGCTTGGTGGCGAGGACGCGGGCCTTGAAGACGAGTATCTCTACGCGCTCGGAGAGGGCTTCGAGGGCCGGGTCTCCGTCGTAGGCGTAGAAATCGTCCAGAAAAGATTGGAGGTCCGAGTAGCGCCGGGGATCGTCCAGTACAGCGACGGCCGTGGCGTCTTCGGCTTCGGCGGCGACGATGTGGCCGATGTCGAGGTTCTGGGCGGCTTCGGTTTCGGCGGTCCAGAAAAAGAACTCGTGGGCGGTGGCGGGGCTGTCCTCGCTGGTTACGACGCGGCCTATGGGGCCGAGATCAAGGTCCAGGAAGTGGTCGTGCAGCATCTAGCTCCCTCCGTCCGATGCGAGTTGGCGTTCCAGCCTCGAGTAGGCCCGTTCGGAGCCCTGTACCAGGGGCTTCAGGACCTTCTCGACGTAATGTATGGGGTAGATCATGGCCGGCCACCGCGGGTCCGGCTTCGCCAGCGGCGCCCGCTCGGCGAGGATCCAACGCGATATCTCGTCTATCCGTGCGGGCTCCGTGTCCCTGGGCGCCTCGATCCTCATCAACGAGCCTAAAGCGTCCGCGCCCCTCTGCTGGGGCCACATCCTGAGGTACCAGGAGGTGCGCTGCTCGCCCGCGCTGCGCCTGAGCTGCCAGTCGGGGACGAAGCTCGTGGTCCTCATGCCGGGCTCCAAATCGAGCAGCATGCCGACGTCCTTGCCGACGAACTCCGGACGGGCCACGCTCTTTATGAGGCCGACGGCCCGCCGGTTCGACTCGCGAATGTCCTTTAGCTGGCCGTCCACGGCGATCCAGGCGTCGGGGTCCGCGAGCGTCCGGTCGTCGAGCTCCCACCGCCGCAACATCTCTCCTTCGAGCCGTTCCCTGAGCGCGCGGACCCTTACGCGGGCCCGTTCGCGCATCCCGACGTAGTCCGAGGGGTCGGCTTCGGCCATGTACTCGGCCGAGTCGAGGACCAGGTGGGCGGAGGACGGGGCCTCGTCGGGCCCGAGCTCGGAGAAGCCGGCCGAGATCAGGAGCTCCCAGAAAGCCTCGACCCCTGAATCTCCGGCGCTGCGTGGCAGGATCACGGCCTGCGCCACGACGGGCGGGTCTTCCATCGGCATCCTGGAGAACCGCCGGTCGCAGCGGTTGACGATGGCCGCCGCCACGGTCGCCACGATCACGGGCGACATCCCGATGCGCCCGAGCTCGCGCGTACTCTGGACCCCGTCCAGGAAATAACAGAGCCGCGAGGTGCCGTCGTGCTCGCCCGGGTGCCGCGGCCCCGGCGGCTCCTCCAGGTGGAACGGACGCCCAGGGGGCGCCGCGTCCTCCTCGTCCTCGGCCGGGCGGTGGGCGAACTGCTGGGACTCCAGGTGGCCCGTCCCCGCACCGGCGGTTACATGGATGCCCCTGCGCCCGGCGGCGTCCAATGCCTGGCTTATCTTATCGACGAAATCCTTGGAAGCGCTCCCCGCCAGCATGGCCGGAAGTATACGCAAGGCGGGTTCGGAAGACTAACGGCCTAACCCTCTTACTCATAATCAGGTTCAGAGACCACGGGTTCGAACTGCCGCTCGGCCAGGCCGACCGCGGAGCGGAAGCTCCGGCGTTCTTCTGGCGTCCCGGCGTAGGCGTCGCGGGCCATCTTGAGGATCTTCTTGGCCTCGCCGCGCTGCTGGTCCCCGTTCGGGATCTCTTTGGAGAAGGCGTAGGCGAGATCTCCGTCCTCCTCGTAGTAGAAGTGAAAGAAGAGGTCCTTCTGCCGTCCGAGGCCCGAGAGGGCCGCATCGCCCGAGACCTGGCTGACGTTGAGGAGGGTGGCGGCCGAGAAGGGTTCGCCGCCCATCGGGTAGACGGTGAAGGCCAGGCGGACGACGGGACCGTAGAACGTCTTGTAGAACTCCAGTTGGCGCACGATGCGGGCCGGTCCCCTGATGCCCTCGATCTCCCCCCGCGGGGCCGCCGTTACCACGTGCCCCTTCGGCGGCCTCATGGACTCCCGCCCCTGCGTCGAGACCATGCGGGCCTGCGCGCCACGTTCCACGACGGCCGAGGCCAGGCTCCGGCGCACGCTCTCGGGGAGGTCGAGTCCTTTACTCTTCTCTGTCAAGCCGGGGCTCCTTCGCGGCCGAAGCGTTCGAAGAAGCGGGCGAAGTAGGCGACGGC
>CAXTDD010000559.1:0-2750 GCA_964242955.1 uncultured Rubrobacteraceae bacterium
CGGGAGTTTTTGCGGGCCTCGTAGACGGTTACGCGGCCCCTGCCGGAGCGCAGGGAGAGGGAGCCGCCGGAGCGGGCGGCGATGCCGGCGACGAGGGCGAGGCCCCCGCCCCGTCCGATCTCACCGGTGCCCGAGACGCCCATCTCAAGGGCGTGGCGCAGGGCCTCGTTGTCGGTGGCGGTCTCTTCAGCGTACTTGGGGTTGCGCGAGAGGGTCTCGCGCACGCCGACGCCCCCGTCGGCGATGGCTATGAGGACCTCCTCGCCGCGGCGGCGGGAGCCGCTGACGATGTGGTGGTAGGCCTGGACGGCGGCGTAGGCCCCGAAAGAGGAGACGCCGTGCTCGGCCGCGTTCGCGCAGACCTCCGAGAGCGTGGAGCAGATGGCGACGCGTTCGCGCAGGCGGTAGCCCTGGTTCTCCAGGATCTCCGAGATCCTGTGGATGATCCCGGGTATCTCCTCGTCCGAGTGGAAGTTGATGAGCTCCTGCAGCGTGCCGGGGTTGGTGCGGCGGCGCTCCTCCAGCGACGCCACGTCAACGTTCGTCCCGATCCTGCCCCCGAACAGTCTGAAGAAGTTCATCCGCTCCAGGTAGGCCGCCACGTCGCGCCCGGAGAGCGTGAGGCTAACGTCCTCACAACGCGCGCAGAGGAACTCCAGCAGCGCCGCCAGACCGCAAAGGCCGGCGGGCTCGACGAACTCGACGGTCCTCAAGTCCACCACCACGGGCTCGCTCCCCACGCCCGCGGCGGCCGAAAAGGCGGGGTCGAGGCTGCCCATCGTGAGCACGCCGCTCATGGCGCCCCGGCTGCTGGCGTTCAGCTCCAACTGCGTCTTCATCGGCCTTATTGTAGCCGGTGACGCCGCGGAGATGCACCCGGCACCGGGGTTCGATTATCCTTACCTCGCGCAATCCGAAAAGAGGATGGACCCCGCATGGGACGTCTCGACATATGGGAGAAGATGCTCCTTGTCCTGACCGCGATCGGCGCCGGGCTCGTCGTAGTAGCCCTCGCGCTCTTCGCCCTGACCGGCTCAGGTTTCGTGCCCGACCTATTGCGTGGAACCGCCGGTGCCATGCTCGGCATGTTGACGGTACAACTGCTGACGAGATCCCCGCGAAGAGGCAGGCGCGCCGCCGCGCTGCTGTTGCTGGCCTCCGCCGTCGGCTCCCTCGCGTTCCTGCTCAAGGAGGTAGTGTTGATGTCCGCCACCACCGAGGGAGAGAGAGGCGGGATAGGGTTCGTCATCAGCTTTCTAAGTTGGACGGCGGGCGCTTCGCTCGCACGGCTGCTCGGCGTCAACCCCCTCGGGCCTCGTGGATCTCAGACGTCGCGCCGGCGTTCGTAGAAGAGTTCGGTGTAGCGGCGGTTATCGTAGCGGCTGAGGAGGGTGCCGTCGCCGACCTGCTCGAAACCGTTCTTCTCGAAGACGCGCTGCATGCGGTGGTTGTGGGAGAGGGTGGAGCCGCGGACGTTCTCCATGCCGAGGGTGTCGAAGACGTGGCCGACGAGCAGTTCGACGGCTTCGCTCGCGTAGCCCTTGCCGCGCAGGTCGTCAGGGCCGATCTTGATGCCCAACTCGCAGCCTCCCCTACGGAAATCGTAGAGGGTAGCCATGCCGATCGGCCTCCCGTCCGCCTCGATGATGAACGTCCTGACCGAGCGGTCCTCCCAGCGGGCCAGGTAGTCGCGGCGGGCCGCCGGGAGGGAGACCGCTATCGGGGAGCGGCCGTTCCAGGCGGCGAGCTCGGGGTCCCGGTCCCAGGAGTAGGCCACCTCCACGTCGGACGCGTTCGGCGGGCGGAGGAGGACGGACTCCCCGCTTAGGACCTCGACCTCTTCGGCGTGTATGGCTGCTCCCTTCTCGAAAAAAGGAATGTTACACCCGCCGGGCGCGCGGGGCCATCTTCGTTAGAATACGCACGGTAGGAAGAGCGGGAGCGTCTTTGAGCGGAACGGTCGGGGAGTTCTTCGGGGGCTCCGGAAGAAGAATCCGGGATGTGATCTGGGGCGACGTCCCCACGGACCGGTCGGTGAGGGCCCTGCTGGATACCGGCGCGATGCAACGCCTCGGCGGCATGAACCAGCTGGGCCTGGCCTTCGCCGCTTTCCCCAGGGCCCGCCACTCGCGCCTGGACCACGCCATCGGCACCTACCACCTCGCGCGGCTGACCCTGAAGAGGATACTCGACACCGGCGCCTACCTCGAAGACAGGGACGTGCAGACCGCCCTGGCCGCCGCCCTCCTCCTCAATGCGGGCCGCTACCCGTACTCGGGGGCCATCGAGGGCATAGCCCTGCCGGGGGCGCCGACCTTCAAAGAGTTGAGCCGGCGTTGGATCGAGCACACCGAGGTCGCCAAGGTCCTGCGCAGCGATTGGGACCTCGAACCCCACAACGTCTTCAGGCTCGTCTCCCGCGGCGACACCCCCCCGCGCGGCCTCACCCCCACCGAACACCTCCTGCGGGACATCCTGTTCGGTCCCCTGGACGTGGACGGCCTGGACTGCCTCGTCCGGGACGGTCGGGGGGCGAGGGTGCCGTTCGGCCTGGTCGAGGCGCTGCCCTTGATCGAAGATTTGAGGATCGTCGGCCAGGAGAACCGGGCCGTGCTCACGCTCGACGAGGAAGCCGCGGGATGCCTGCAATCGCTGGTCTTCTCCCGGTACATGATCCACCACAACGTCTACGGCCACCACGCCCTGCGCATCCCGACCGTGATGTTCCTGCGCGCCGTCCAGGACGCCGT
>CAXTDD010000560.1:0-250 GCA_964242955.1 uncultured Rubrobacteraceae bacterium
GTCCAACACCCCGACCCCGCTCTTGCCCACGACCCACGCCTCTTCTATACTGTCCATATGACAAACATTGTGTCTCACATGTTGAAACAAAGCAAGGCGGCGTAGGGTTTGGCGCGCGAGTGGAACGCCGTCGCGTACGAGGGACTCTCTTCGCCGCAGACCCGTTGGGGCGCTGAGTTTCTGGGCCGTCTGGACTTCGGGGGCGACGAGGACGCGCTCGACGCCGGGTGCGGGACGGGGAGGGTAACGG
>CAXTDD010000560.1:260-2749 GCA_964242955.1 uncultured Rubrobacteraceae bacterium
GCGCTACTGCTGGAGAGGCTGCCGCGGGGGACCGTGCTCGCGGTGGACGGGTCGCGGGCGATGGTGGGGGCCGCGGCGGAGAGGTTCGCCGGTGAGCCGCGGGTTAGGGTGGAACGCCAGGATCTGCTGGAGCTCGAGGTCGATGAGCCCGTGGACCTCGTCTTCTCGACCGCCACCTTTCACTGGATAAGAGACCATCAGCGCCTCTTCGGGCGGCTCGCGGGGGCGCTCAGGCCGGGGGGCCGGCTCGCCGCCCAGTGCGGCGGAGAGGGCAACATCTCCCGGGCGACGAGGGCCACGCTGGAGGTCATGGAACTGGACCGCTTTCGCGGGTACTTCGAAGACTGGCGCGACGACAAGAACTACGCCGGCGCCGGAGAGACTAAGGAGCGGTTGGAGGCGGCCGGTTTCGAGGACGTGGAGACCTGGCTGCACGAGGAGCCCACGCGGTTCGGGTCGATCGAGGAGCTGGCCCGTTTTCTGGCGACCGTCGTGCTCGGGGGGCACCTGCAGAGGTTGCCCGAGGCAGAGCATGGGCCTTTCGCCGCGGCGGTGGCGGCGGGGATCTCGGCCGAGGACGGCGACCCGCTGCTCGACTACGTCCGGCTGAACATGACGGCGACCCGTTCCGGGCACGGCGCGTGACCGTCGGGGCGCTCTTCGACGAGGCGGCCGGCGGCTACGACAGGGCCCGCCGCCAGCTCGTGCCCGGCCTCGACGATCTGCACGGGGCCGTGCTGGAGAGCATTCCCTTTGGAGTCGAAGACCGGCTGAGAATTCTCGACCTCGGCGCGGGGACCGGGCTGTTGAGCGCGGTGGTCGCGGAGAGATTCCCGGGTGCCCGCCTAACGCTGGTGGACCTCTCCGTGGAGATGTTGCGGGTGGCGAGGAGGCGTTTCGCGGCCGGGGCGGGGCGCTTCGAGTTCAGGGTCATGGACTTTGCGCGCAAGGGGTTGCCCGGCGGGTACGATCTGGTCGTGTCGGCGCTCTCCATCCACCACCTCACGGACGGGGACAAGCGGGAGCTCTTCGAGAAGGTGCACGGGGCCCTCGTGGTCGGCGGATGTTTCGTCAACCTGGATCAGGTCCTCGGAGAGACGCCGCAGATAGAATCGGACTACGAGGAGTGGTGGCTCGGACGGGCGCGCGAGGCCGGCGCCTCCGAGGACGACCTCGCCGCCGCGTTCAGGCGCATGAGGGCGGACAAGTGCGCCACGCTCGCCGCACAACTCGGGTGGCTGGAGGACGCCGGCTTCGAGGGCGTCGAATGCCGCCACAAGGACCACCGTTTCGCGGTCTACGCGGGACGCAAGACGTCAGGAACTTCAGAAGTTTCGTACAACGGAGAGGAAAGCGATGGGTAAGCCGAAGACGCTCGTGGAGAAGGTCTGGGAGAAGCACGTCGTGCGCAGCGCGGAGGGCGAGCCTGACCTCCTCTACGTGGACCTGCACCTCGTCCACGAGGTAACCAGCCCGCAAGCCTTCGAGGGCCTGAGATTGGCGGAGCGCAAGGTGCGGCGCCCCGACCTCACCTACGCCACGATGGACCACAACGTCCCGACCACGCCCGTGGGTATGCCCATAGAGGACCAGGTCTCCAAGAAGCAGATGGAGGCGCTGGAGAGCAACTGCGAGGAGTTCGGCATCGAGCTCAACAAGTGGGGCGCCATCGGGCAGGGCATCGTCCACATCATAGGCCCCGAGATGGGCCTCACCCAACCGGGCCTCGTCATCGTCTGCGGCGACTCCCACACGGCCACCCACGGCGCGTTCGGGGCACTGGCCTTCGGCATCGGGACGAGCGAGGTCGAGCACGTCCTCGCCACCCAGACGCTGCCCCAGAGCCGCCCGAAGGCCATGGCCGTCACCGTCGAGGGTGCGTTGCCCGTGGACGTCACGGCCAAGGACCTCATGCTCGGCATCCTGAACCGCATCGGCACCGGCGGCGGGGTCGGGCACGTGATCGAGTACAGGGGCGAGGCTGTCCGGTCGCTCTCGATGGAGGGCCGCATGACCGTCTGCAACATGTCCATAGAGGGGGGCGCCCGCGCCGGCCTCGTCGCCCCCGACGAGACCACCTTCGAGTACCTCAAAGGCAGGCCCCACGCGCCGGAAGGCGAGGAGTGGACCCGGGCCGTCGAGGAGTGGAAGGCGCTGCGCACCGACGACGGCGCCGAGTACGACAAAGAGGTCGTCATACAGGCCGAGGAGCTCGTTCCTTACGTCTCCTGGGGCACCACGCCGGCCCAGACCGTAGGCCTCGACGGTGCCGTCCCCGAGCCCGAGAACGACGGCCACCGGCGGGCCCTGAAGTACATGGATCTCAAACCCGGGACGCCGATACGCGAGATCGAGGTGGACACCGTCTTCCTCGGCTCCTGCACCAACGCCCGCATCGAGGACCTGCGCGCCGCCGCAAGAGTATTGGAAGGCCAGAAGGTCAAAGAAGGCATCAGGGCGATGGTCGTGCCGGGCTCCATGCGCGTCAA
>CAXTDD010000561.1:0-2742 GCA_964242955.1 uncultured Rubrobacteraceae bacterium
ATCCCAGACTCGGAGAGGCTCCAGGCATCAAGAGGGCTCCGCGATTGAGCTTAGAGCCCCAATCCCGGCGCGGGAAGCGGCGCGTGGCATCCACCTCGGGCGGCTTACGGGCCCGCCCGAGGTGGCCCGTGCCGAGCCGCTGCGCTGCGCCCGCGACGCCCGCCCGTGCAAAACGCGCCCCCATCTGTAAGGATTGGCACCAGCGAAACCCGGAAGGGAGGTGTCGGACCATGGCCAAGAAGGCTTGGTAGGTAAACGCTGGTGATTTGTCGGTGACGGTTGCGGTCCGGTCGATGACCGGACATAGGAGGCGAGAGAGGAGGTGCTGAGGCATGGCCAAAAAAGCCTGGTAACGTCCGAACATTCCGCCCGTCGTCTCTAGTACGCGGGTAGTACGGCGGGCGGTTTTCGGCGAGCCCTTTACAGACGATCCGTCTTGCCCTAGAGTCTCGGGGCATGGATCGGGGTGCTTCGCAGAACTCTTTGAGGGGGATCGCTCCCAGCATGCCGGCTGCCCCAGAAGGCGCTTCGCATGTAGGGCATGAAGCCGAGCGGTGTCTCCGCTGTACCCGCGTCTACGTGGTTGTGTTGTGCGGTCTGGCCGTGGCCGCCCTCATCGGGTGGGTCCTCTCCTTCGGCGTCTCTCTTGGGTGGACATTCGTCTGTGCTACGGCGGTCCTGGCCTCCGCGTGCGCGGCTTTTCGTCGGTTTCCCGTGCGGCTCGGCGACGTCACCGTCGAGGTGGTCGAGATCCCGGTCCTGACCGCGCTCGTCCTTGCCGGCCCCCTCTGGGCCCTGGTGGCGGCAGTCCCGTCCATGATCTACCGGGACAAGTCGCGTACAGCGTTCACGGCGGCGACCCATGTCCTGGCTTTTCTGGCCGCCGGGCTCGCCTACTCCTATTTCGCCGAGCCTCTGCTCCTCTCCTCCGTGAGCCAACCGCGGCTGCTCGCGGGCGTGCTGGCGGCGGGCCTGGTGTTCCATGCGCTGGACGACCTCCTTGCGATGGGCATCTTACGCGTCAAGCGCGGCACCCCCTTTTCCCAGTCGTTCAGGGAGGTGATGTTGCCCGCCATCCCCGCGGACGGGGCAGCCGTCCTGACGGTGCTCTGCGCGGCTTGGGCTTTTGTGACTTACGGACCTGCCGCTCCCCTGACGATTTATGCGGGCACTGCCGTCGCCGTCGCCCTCCTGTACATGGCCCGCGAGCACCGGGAGCGGGTGGGGGCACTGGAGGCGAGGAATGCCGGGCTCGAAGCCGAGCTTGGGGGTGCGCTTGGCTCTCCCATCGCGTTTGCCTCCAGACTCGTGGAGGCTTTGGGCGAGAGGGACGGCTACACCGCCCGACTGTCGGCGGCCACGGCGGTCTACGCTGCCGATGTCGCCCACGAGTTCGGCCTGGGACGCGTGAAGGTAGAGAAGCTGAAGATCGCGGCCCTCCTGATGGACGTCGGGCTCTCGAGCGTGCCCGACGAGGCGCTGCTGTGCCCCCCGAAGAAGCTCAACTCGGTGGGCCAGATGCACCTGCGCGAGCACCCGATCCGGGGCGAGCGCGTCCTGTCGGCCGCCGCGGGGTTCGGGGAGGCCGCCGGGTGGGTCCGCTGGCACCACGAGAGGGAGGACGGCACGGGTTACCCCGACAGGCTCAGGGGCGAGTGGATACCGTTTGAGGCCAAGATCCTGGCGGCCTGCGAAACCTACGCCTCGCTCGTCATCGACGGACCCCACAGCCCCGGCCTCGCGCCGCCGGAGGCCCGGCGCAAGCTGGTCGGGATGGCCGGTGGCGGCCTCGACCAGGTCGGGGTGAGGGCGCTGCTGAGAACCCTCGACGCGGGAGGCCACGCTTACACGGCCGCGACCGACGCCAGGTTCGCTTTCTCCGAGACCCCCGCGGCCTTCGCGGCAACCGGTGGGCCCGCCCGCCTCGGACCCACGGGCACCATAGACGGGTCCTGACCCCGTTCTACAGCAGCCGTATTCCGGGCGTGGCGGAGCGGCTACCCCTCGTTGCGTTCCCTGGCGGTCTCGCCTGCGCGGATGAGCGAGGCCGCGACGCCCGCCCCGAGGTCGCGCCACTCCCGGTAAACCCCCGCGTCGGCCTCGGCATGCTGGTGCCCCCCGAGCAGCGCAAAGGCCCCTTCGTCGTCTTCGGGCATCTCCCTCCACTCGAAGCCGCAGAGCTTCGGATTGTACCAGCGCATGCGGTTGTGCTGCACCATCAGACGAACCTCGCTCGGTGCCCCGGCCGGTGCCGAGTCTGACGCCTGATGGTAACGGAAGAAGACCAAGAAGCGCATCCCCCGGGTGGCCTATTCGGCGCCGTCCATCCATCCACGTGGTAAGCCCCGCCGCGGAGGGTATCCTGTCGGTGGTCTCTGCTCGGTCCCGAGTCCGACCCCGTCGTGCAGACGGCAGCTCTGCGACCGGCCCGGATACAATGCGCGAGTCGTCCGAAGGCACGGGACTCGTGGCTTTGGCGGAGAGACCGGACACGAGCTCCATGCCAGGCCGGAAGCTAGTATTCCGCGTCCCCCGGCTCGCAACGGAGTACCGAGCAGGACGTGATCCGAGAAGGCGCCGGTTCCGTGGCATGTGCGTCTCGCGCAAGACGCACGACCAAAACGTATGCGTTGGTACCACTCACCCTATCTCGTCGCCCTGCTCTTGGCCGGGGCCGCGTTGCTCCTCCTGGCGCTCTACGCCCGGCGGCGCCGCGGCGTGCCTGGCGCGACCGCCCTGGCG
>CAXTDD010000562.1:0-2737 GCA_964242955.1 uncultured Rubrobacteraceae bacterium
GGGGAGGGGCGACGCTCCGCACGATCTGCGGTAGAAGACGGATGACCCGTCGAGACCCCGCCGTGATGGCCGCCGGGCCCCTACGCGTCGGACGGCATGGTTTCTATGTTGTGCTCCCCGATGATCTCCATCGCCTGGCGCATCCCCTCCTCGGAGGGCGGGCCCTCGGGCGCGGGCGGGTTCTCGGGGTCGTCGATCCTCCGGCCGATCGCGTGCGCGATCTCCTCTATCGCAGCCGTGCCGAAGACGGTGAGGAGCCTGCCCCGCGCGTCCCCCACGTTCTCGAACCTGTGCCACGCCATGGAGGGCACGAAGACGGTGTCCCCGGCCGCGGCGGGTACGGTGTCCATCTCGTCGTCGGCACCCATCCCGCCGAACTCGAACTCGCCTTCTAGGACGTAGAAGGTCTCTACGAACCCGTGGCGGGCCAAGGCCCTGGGTCCGCCCCCCCGGCGGGACGAGGGTCTCGAGCACGAGCAACTCGCCCGCCGTATCCCGGCCAGAGACCTTGACCGTCGTCTCCCCGCCTACGAGCCAGTGTTCCCCTTGACGCGCCCGGGTGACGCGTATCGCGCTCATGGTTGCCCCTTCCTCTCGCCTCCGTTCTTCCGGCCTCGTGCGCCGGCCGAGCGAGTTCGTAGGCTACCGCCGCGGCGTGGCGGGGGCGTGACAAGGGGCGTGACGGGTGGGTCTCCGGATCGCGATCTCGTGGGACGCTCAGGGCGGCGGGCGCCCCACCCGGGCCTACCCCTCCCGCGCCTTCCGGAGGTACACCAGCCGCACCCGGGGCGAGAACTCCCGCTCGTCCACCACCTCGTACCCGAGGCGGCGGTAGAGCCTCAGGTTGCCCTCGCTCTTGTGCCCGGTGAAGAGTTCGTAGCGCTCGGCCCGCGGGAAGCGCCCCTCGAGCTCCCGCGTCAGGCGATTGCCGATCCCCCGGCGCTGCAGCCGGGGGTGCACGGCCAGGCGGCCTATATGGCACGTAGAGCCCTCCATCCGGCCGCGCACCGAACCTACGATTCGCCCCCCAGCCCGGCGACGAGCACCTCGTGGTCCTCGTACTCCTCGAGCAGCTCCGGGAGGGTCTGGGTCATCGGCGGGATCGACCAGTCGTCGTAGATGGCGGCCTCCGACTGGTAGCAGAGGCGCTGCAGGTCCAGTATCTGTCCGGCTTCGCCCACGCTCGCCGGTCTTATGACGACGTCCATGGCAGGAGAGTATAGCCACCGGGGACCCTCTTGTTCTTCGACAAGCCGCGCGAACGGCGCGGGCGCGCCGTGAAGACCGTGGCTAGCTCCTCTCAGGGTTGGTACGGCCGTGCGTCGGGGGCTCCACGAGTCGGCCTGCTCCAACCCGTCCCCTTAACTCGTAAGGGAGCAACCCTTCCGTTACGACTTTCGGTCCGAATCCCGATCCCCCAGCCCGAAGACGGCCAAATGAGACGCGAAAACTCGTAACGGAAAAAGTTCACGGGCCGCGTTACCGTACAATTCCCCCGGAATCATGCGTTCCTCCCGCGAGCGCGATGTAGCGTCGCGAGAAGCGCCGCCCGGTGCGTTCGTTGCCGTCGGCTACAGGTCCCGCAGTTTCGGGACGAGCTGTTGCGTCACCCGCGAGACCCACGCCGCCGGCTCGGGGCCGGGCGGGCCTACCCAGACCTTCTCGATCCCGAGCTTGGCGTACTCTTCCATGCCGGCGACGAAGGCGTCCGCTTCGTCGAGCGGGTCGGAGCCCGTGATTATGGTCTTCTCGACGGAGGCGGGGTCGCGGCCCTCGGCCTCGCAGTGGCGGGCCAGCACGTCGAGCTTGCGCGCCACCACCGCCGGGTCGAAGGCGAAGAGGTTGCACGCGTCGCCGTAGCGCGCGACGAGGCGGAGGGTCTTGCGCTCGCCCATGCCCCCGATGAGGATCTTCGGTGCCGGCCGCTGGATGGGGCGGGGCGAGCAGATCGTCTCCGCCAGCTTGTAGTGGCGGCCCTCGTACGGCCCATCGTCGTCGCCCCACATCTGGCGGCAGATCTGCAGCGTCTCTTCCAGCCGCTCGAACCGTTCGCCCACGGCCGGGAACGGCACCCCGAGGCCCCGGTGCTCGCGCTCGTACCACGCCGCCCCGATACCGAGCAGGGCCCGACCGCCCGTCAAGACGTCGAGGGTGGTCACGGTCTTTGCGAGTAACCCGGGGTGGCGGTAGGTGACCCCGGTGACCAGGGCGCCGAGGGTTATTCGCCGCGTCTGGCCGGCCAGGAAACCGAGCGAGGCGTACGCTTCCAGCATCGGGTCTTGGGCGGTGGCGAAGGACTCCATCTGGAACCAGTGGTCCATCACGGTGAAGTCCGAGGCCCCTCCCTCCTCGGCGGCGCGGGCGGTATCGGCCAGGACCGGCGCCAGGGCTCCCGGGCCGCCCGGGAGCGTGAAGTTCGCGAAGTGGATGGCTAGCTCCATGCGGTTCACCTTTCGTTCCGTAAAGTCGGCGGCGAGGACGGGAAGACGGCGTTGCTAGTGCCGCTTTCGCGGGGGAACGGGTCGGGCGTTTGCCGCTTCGGTCATCACCGGTACGCGAGCCCGGCGGTACGGCGGCCACCGAAAGCTTCTGCGGCAGGGCGCGCGTAGGGCGTGGCGGATGGACACCGGCCCGTGGCTTGCCCCTTAGCCGGCGCCCACCACCGCGACGCTGCCCCTGCCACCGTCCACGTCGATGACGCTCCCGTGCACGAAGGCGGCCTCGTCGCTCGCGAGGT
>CAXTDD010000563.1:0-2736 GCA_964242955.1 uncultured Rubrobacteraceae bacterium
CAGGCCGGTAGGTCGCCATGAACTCGGGCACGTCTTGGGCCGGCAGGGGCCTGGCGAAGTGGTAGCCCTGGCCCAGTTGGCACCCCAAATTTTCGAGGAAGGCGAGCTGCTCGGTGCCTTCTATCCCTTCGGCGGTAACCTCCAGGCCCAGGGCATCGGCGAACTCGATCGTGGCGCGTACGATGGCCGTGTCCACTGGGTTCCTGCCCAGCCCGGCGACGTACGTGCGGTCTATCTTGAGGGCGCCCACGGGTAGGCGCTTGACGTAGGAGAGGTTCGAGTAGCCCGTGCCGAAGTCGTCCATGACCAGCCCGATACCCGAGTCCTCGAGCTCCCGGAGCACGGCCACTACGGAGGCGTCCTGTGCCATGGCGCTCTCGGTGAGCTCCAGCTTCAGGTGCCGCGGGTTCATCCCGCCCTTCTCCAGGGCCCTGAAGATTTCTCCGACCAGATTGGGGTGCCGAAATTGGCGGGCGGATACGTTAACGTTCACGCCCAGCGGCGGTTCTGTCGGATGCTCCCCTTGCCACTGCCGCACCTGGCGGCACGCCTCCTCAAGGACCCATTTTCCGAGGGGCGCTATGAGCCCCGTTTGTTCCGCCACCGGCACGAATTCCGCGGGGGGCAACGGCCCGTAGACCGGGTGTTGCCAACGCACGAGGGCCTCGAACCCGCGCACCGCGCGCGACCCCAACTCGACTATCGGCTGGTAGTGGACCGAAAGCTCATCCTCCTCCAAAGCCCGGCGCAGCTCGGCCTCCGTCAGCAAGCGTCCCGATGTGGTGGTGCCGGCGCCGGGGTCGAACGTGCTGACACTGCCCTTGCCCCTCCTCTTCGCCGCGTGCATCGCCACGTCCGCGTCCCGTAAGAGGCCTTGCGGGCCGTGTTCTCTCTCGGGATCGCTTACTGCCACCCCGACGCTGGCCCCGATCATGACCTCGCCTTCACCGAGAGCGACCGGGTCCTTAAACGCTTGTACGATACGCCTCGCCGTCGCGATCGCGAGACGTCTGTCGGCGGCGTCCCCGAGCAGGACGGCGAACTCGTCCCCGCAGAGCCGCGACACCGACCCGCCGCGTCCCACCCCGGTCCGGATCCGCTCCCCCGCGGCCTTGAGGACCGCATCACCCGCGTCGTGACCGAAGGCGTGGTTGATCTCCTCGAAGTCGTCGAGATCGACGACCAACACCGCTACCGAGCCCGACGGGTCGGCGGCCCCGTCCAGGGCGTAACCGACCCGATCGAGGAACGCAAAACGGTCCGGCAGGCCGGTCAAAGGGTCGCAATGGGCCTGGCCGCGAACGTGCTCTTGCTTTCGGTCGCGCGCCCCGAAGGCCGGGAGCGCAAAAAACAACGCTACGATCGTACCCAACGCGACGGCGAGCACGGGCGCCCAGCCCCACCCCGCAGAGGCGTCGAAGCCGTAGAAGAGCGCCCCCGCGGCGAGAACGGCACAGGACGACAGGACGAAGAGCGCCGCCCATACCAGAACCCTACGACCGCCGTCGAACCTGCGCATCCTCGCCCCGTAACGCCGAAGTGTACGCCAAACCGCTGCCCGGAAAAGCGAGCGCCTTGTGTATGTTACCCCACCACCCGAACCGGCACCCTCCGACGCTCGCGTTCTCGGACTTTCTCGAGGACATCGGACGTCCTCTGCGCTCAGGGATCGAATCCCACAACGAAATGCCCCTGGTGTGGCGGTGGCGTCCCGGGCGGCGCCGTCGGCGGACGTAACGTTCCCATGTGTCTGGCGTGGCAGGCGCGGGTATACTGCGTTCTGCCTTTTCGGGGGGAGAGGACGCGTCGCGCGAGCCCGCGCGATCGGGTGGTAGAAGTGCTGGGCGACCGGCCGTCCTTCGGGAGAGGAGGCATCAGGCATGGCAGACGAACGAGCACCGCGCACGATCCCAATCTTTCCAGTTTGCCTCGTGGGCTGCCTGACCCTGGATGTCGTCACCGCGGGCATCAATGGTCCGTCGGAAGTCTCGCCGTGGTTCCCGTCCGTGGGCCTGACCCTCGCCCTCCTGCTCATCCTCGGGAGACGCCATGCCCCGGCGGTTTCCGTACCCCCGTTCCATTTGCTCCAGTTCAGGGACGGGTTCGCGCGTACGGTCGCCGCCCTGGTGCTCGTCAGCGTCGGCAGGGCTCCCGGGCGTCCCGACCCTGCCGTTCTGCAGTTCGGACGAATGGGGTTGCGCTCGCGGGACTGCTCTTCGGGGTGCTGGTGAGCGAGGAGCGAGAGACGCGGAGGAGGCTCGAAGAGAGCGAGGCGAACTACAGGCGGCTGGTCGAGGGCTCCCCGGAGGCGATACTGGTCCACAGCGAGGGTAGGTTCGTGTTCGCCAACCCGGCCGCGGCCGATCTGCTCGGCGCCAGGGACCCGGACGAGCTGCTCGGCGGGTCCTGGGTCGACCGCGTCCATCCGGACGACCGAGACGAGGCCAGGGGCAGGGTTGCCCGCACCCAAGAGGGCGGGGAGCGCGTCGGGCCGCTGGAGATGAGGTTCGTGAGGCTGGACGGGAGCTCGGTGTACGTCGAGGCCCTGGCGATGCCGACCACCTACGGGGGCGAGCCGGGAACGCTCAGCGTCGCGAGGGACATCACCGAGCGTAAGGAGGACGAGGCGAGGCTCAAGGAAGCCGAGGTGGCCCAGCGCCGCCGGGCGAGGGATCTCGACCTCCTCCACAGCGTGCGCACCGCCCTCTCCAGGGAACTCGACCCGGAGGCCGTTTG
>CAXTDD010000564.1:0-2729 GCA_964242955.1 uncultured Rubrobacteraceae bacterium
TGCTCGTCTGGGTCGTGCTCTCCTGGAGCGTCTTCTCGCGCCGCCGCGACCGCAAGACGCTGGCGGGGATGCTCGTCCTCGCGTTCGTGTGCACGTTCTTCCCGGCGTGGGTAAGGTTGTTTAGCAAACCTTAGCGGCGCGGGCGGGTTGGGAATAACGGTCCGGTTCTCGCTACGATGCCTGATACCTGATGCCTGAAACCTAATCCCCCACGATTCTTGTGCCGGCTTCGTCGGAGATCACGACGGCCCGGGCGAGGCCGACGAAGAGGCCGCATTCGAGGGCGCCGGGGATGTTCTTGATGGCGATTTCGAGCGCGGCCGGGTCGCCTATCGTGCCGAAGGCGCAGTCGAGCGTGTAGTGGCCGCCGTCGGTGAGGAAGGGGACGCCCGGGTCGTCGGGGTCCATCCTCATCGCCGGCTCGCAGCCGAGGGAGGAGAGGGCTTCGAAGGTGGCCTCCCAGCCGAAGGGCTCGACCTCGACGGGGAGCGGGCCGCGGTTGCCCAAAGAGGCAACCTCTTTCGAGCCGTCAACGACTACGACCAGCCCGGTGCGGGACGCGGCGGCCACGATCTTCTCCCGCAGCAGCGCGCCGCCGTAGCCTTTGATCGCCACGAGGTCCGTCGTGACCTCGTCGGCCCCGTCGAGTGTTACGTCGGGACGGGCGTCGGCGAGCCCATCGAGGGGGATGCCGACCCCGGTCGCGAGCTCCGCCGTCTTCTCCGAGGTCGGGATGCCTCGCACGCCGCTGAGGCTGCCATCAGCGAGGAGCTCCCCGATCCTCTCGACCACGAGGGCCGAGGTGGAGCCCGAGCCGAGGCCCACTGTGGCGCCGCTCTGGACGAAGCGTTCGACCGCGGCGTGGGCGGCGGCGCGCTTGGTCCCGTCGTCCGGCATCTTAGGCGTCCTCAGGACGGGAGCCGACCGTGACCTCGACCCGGCGCTCGCCCTCGTTCGGGGTGACGACGGTCATGGTGATGCTGTCGCCCGGATCTTTGGTGTTGACGACCTCTATGACGTCGTTGGAGGCGGCGACCTTCTCGCCGTCCACCGCCGTGATGACGTCCCCTTCCACCGGCACGCCAGGGATGCCCTCGACCTCTTCCGTATCCCCGCCGCTGATGTCGGCTTCGTCGGCCGGTCCTCCGGAGGTCACGTCGCTGACGATCGCCCCGTTGGCCGGCCACCCGTACCTGTCTCCAAGCTCCTCCGGCGAGAGGCCGGTGAAGGCCGAGATCTCGTCCACCCCGTACGAGAACATCTTCACCCCGATAAAGCCGTGCACGACCTCGCCGGTGGTGATGAGCTCCTCCACCGAGCCCTTCACGGTGTTGATCGGCACCGCGAACCCGACGCCCTGGGCGACGCCCTCGTCGTCCGTCGAGGCGACCTGGGAGTTGATCCCGATGACCGTCCCGCGCGCGTCGAAGAGCGGGCCACCGGAGTTGCCCGAGCTTATAGCCGCGTCGGTCTGGACGGCGTTGTTTATGGTGTACTCGTTGGGGGCCGTGATCGGACGCCCCAGCCCGCTCACTATGCCGGTCGTCACGCTGATGCCGACGTTGAGCGGGTTCCCGATGGCGACGACCGGCTCCCCGACACCCAGAGCGTCCGAGTCCCCGAGCGTGAGCGGTTCTAGCAGGTTCTTCGGCGCGTTGACCTGGATCACGGCCACGTCCGTCGAGGGGTCCTCCCCCACGAGCTCGGCCGTCTCCCTGACACCGCCGGCGAACCTGACCGAGATCTCCTCGGCATCTCCCACGACGTGCTGGTTGGTGACGATGTGCCCGGCCTCGTCCAGCACGAACCCCGAGCCGCCGCCGGGGCCCATCTCGGAAGAGGTCACGTCCACGCTCACCACCCCCGGGGCGTCTTCCTCGTACACGTCCCGCACCGAGAGCCCCTCGCCGCCGATGGCCGCCTCAGAAGACTCCACGGGCGCGGGGGCCTGCTTTATCGTGACGTTGCCCGTGTCGCCGCCGCCGGAACCCTCGCTCAAAGTCCCCGACAATCCGATCAACAGAAAGAGCGCCGTAACGAGCCCCCCGATGATCGCGGACACCAATGCTGTAAATGCGGTCTTCAGAACGCTTTCCTTCCGTTGGTTGCGCCGGATCAACCGACTACGAGGTTGTCTATTCTCCAATTGTCGCCCTCTCTCACGAGGGTCGCCGTTCCGTCGGGCCGATCCACCCGGTTCGTGTGCTGGGCCACCGTGCTGAAGGTCACGGTCGCAGTGTTCCCGCTTACCTGGGCGTCCGGTCCGCTCACGAATTGTACGCTCTGAAGCGTGTCGAAAGTCCCTGCGAATTTCGCCTGGGAATACCATGTGCGCTGCCGGTAACCGGCGGTCAGGAGCTGCGAGGACCTCGCGTAATCGCCGTCCGCTGCGGACTGGTAGAAATCGTCGACGGTCTGCTCCGCGGTTGCTTCGGGAGTGCCGCCCTGCGCCTGTTGTCCGTCCCGCTGGGGCTCGTCTTGCCGGGGCGCGGGCGTCTGCTCGGAGGCCCCTGCGTCAGGGGACGTCGGCTCCGGGGTGTTTGCGGGAGTGCCGCCGTCGTTCTGCTGTTCCTGGTTCTCGTTGCTGCCGTTTCGCGCACCGCCACCGACGTTCGCCTGTTCGTTCCGGGCGTTGTTGTTCTGGCCGCCCTGCGTGGTGTTTGCGCTTCCGCCCAGGAGGGTTGGCAGGGCCCCGATCACGGCCAGCACGCCCAGGAGCGCTAGCGCCG
>CAXTDD010000565.1:0-2729 GCA_964242955.1 uncultured Rubrobacteraceae bacterium
GCGCCGGGGTCGTCGAGGTCGGCGGCGTCCGGATCCGCCGGCCCGTCTGCCGGCTCGTCGCCGGCCTGTGCCGGGAAGGCGGGCTCCTGCTCCTCCTCTTGCTGGGCGGCGGCCTCGCGGACCACCGCTATGGACTCGGTGTCGAGCCGGTCGCGCAGGGAGGCCTCTATCTCCCTGGCGGAGCTGACCTCCATGTTCTCCATCATCTCCATGTAGGTCTTGAGCAGGTGCCTGAAGTCATTGCCGAAGCTCCTCTTGGCCTCCTGCAGCGCCTCGTATGAGTCCTGCACCCGCTCGATGCGCGCCGAAGAGTCGGCCAGCATCTGGTGCGAGCGGTTCTGGGCCTCCCTGGTCGTGAACTCCGCCTCCCGACGCGCGCTCTGGCGCACGTCCTCGGCCTCCTTGTTCGCGCTGCGGCGCAGGTCGTTGGCCGCCTGCTCCGCGTGCACGAGGGCGGCCCGGATGGAGCCTTCGAGGTCCTCGAACTGCTGCAGGCGGTCCCTGAGGCCCGAAACCTCCTCGCGCATCCGCTGGTTCTCGTTGTAGGTCCGCTCGAACTCGTCGGCCACCGTGTCCAAAAAGTCGTCCACCTGGTTCGCGTCGTAGCCGCGGAAGCCGTTGCGGAACTCCTTGCGCCTGATGTCTATCGGTCGGATCGGCATCTCACATCACCCCGTGATAGGTCTAATAAACTCTTCAATGATAATCAACAGCAACCTCTGCGCGATAATCAACCCGAAGATCGCGATGATCGGAGACAGATCTATCCCGAAACCCCCGAGTTGCAGCATCGGCACCCGGCTCCTTATGGGCATAAGGATAGGGTTGGAGATCGCCCTGACCGCGTCGTAGACGGCCTGCATAAAGCCGCTGGATGGGTAGCTCGGGAACCAGGAGAAGAGAATGGACGCGATGATAGCACCGAATAGTATCCAGTAAGCGTAGCCGACGACCCCGGCGAGCAGGCCGGCGGGGCTGTATCCGAACGCTTGCAGCAGGGCGACCACGCTAGCCTCCCAGCTCCCGCGCCTGCTCGGTCGCGGCCTCTATGCCGTCGTGGACGGCGCCGACGAAACCCGCCTTCTCCATCGCCACGAACGCCGCCGCCGTGGTACCTCCGGGCGTCATCACCTCGTCGCGCACCTGGTGGGCGCTCCGGTCCTTGAGCAACACCGCCGTACCCCCTATCGTCTCGACCACGAGCCTGCGCGCCACGTCGCGCGGTATGCCCTGGCGGACGCCGGCCTGAATCAGGGCGTCGGCGAAGAGGGCGACGTAGGCGGGGCCGGAGCCGTGCAGGGCTGTGGCCGCGTCGAAGAGGCGTTCGGGCAACTCCATCACGTCCCCGACGTGGCGGAAGATCTCCATGACCTCCCCAAGCCGCTCCCGGCCCGGCTCGTTCGCCGTTACCACGGCCGACCCCAGCCCGACCGAGGCGCACACGTTAGGCATCACGCGCAACACGGCCGCCCCCTCCGGCAGCCGCTCGGAGATGTTGGCGATGGTGACGCCGGCGGCCACGCTGGTGACGGCCTTGCCGCCGCCGGAGTTCATGACGGGTGAGATCTCCTCCACCACGTGCCCCACGTCCCAGGGCTTGACGGCAACGAACACGAGGTCGCTCTCCCTGGCGACCTCCAGGTTGGACGGGGTGGTGCCGACACCCGCCCTCTCGAAGACTCTGAGCTGTTCTTTGTGGACGTCGCTCGCGTAGAGCTCGAACTTACCCGACTCGGCCAACCTCAGCAGGAGAGAGCCGCCGATCTTGCCCACCCCAATAATGCCGACCTTCTGCAAGTCCCCCCTCGGAAGCCCTAGAGCTGGTTGAAGAACGCCCGCTCGGCGATGCGCTTGCGCTCCTCGGCGCTCACCTCCACGTCGCGCGGCGTGAGCAGGAAGACCCTGTTGGCGACGGACTGGATGTTGCCGTCCATCGCGTAGGTGAGGCCCGAGCAGAAGTCCACCATCCTCCGGGACAGGTCGCCGTCCACGTTCTGGAGGTTCAGGATCACCGGCTGCTGGCGCTTGTAGCGGTCGGCCAGGTTCTGCGCGTCGTTGAAGCTGGCTGGCTCCACCACGCTCACGCGGGTCGGGCGCTGGTCGGGGACGGGCCTCAAGTGCGAGGGCTGGTTCTGGCCGGCGTAGCGGTCGCCGCCGCGGTTCGGCCCCTCGCTGCCGAACAGGTCGCCGAGGGAGGTTCCGAAGGCCGAAGAACGCTCCGAGCGTCCGAGTCGCCGGACCGTCGGGCCCGGTTCGCCGCCGCGCGCCCCGTTTCCGTCGTTCGCGTAGCGACGGTCCTCTTCCTCTTCGTCCTCGTAGTAGTCGTCCTCGTCGACCCCGAACCCGAACCAGGCCGCGATCCGATCCAGACGGTCCCTAACTCCCATCGTGCCTCCTTACGGGCCCATCCTCCTCTATTAGCATCCGCCCGATCCTCACCACCGTGGCCCCTTCTTCGACCGCCACCTCGTAGTCGCCGCTCATACCCATGGAGAGCTCGGAGAGATCGAAGTGCGAGTGCCAACTTGCGCGTAGCCTATCACGGATGGATGCCAATTTCGCGAAAACATAGCGCACCTCTTCGGGGTCTTCAACGAGGGGCGCGATCGTCATGAACCCGCGCGCCTGCACCTTCCCCCCGGTCCCGGCCGCGGCCGCCAGCAACTCCTCGCCCTCTCCCGCGGAGCCCCCGGACTTGGACTCCTCCCCCGCGCCGTTCACCAGGCAGA
>CAXTDD010000566.1:0-2729 GCA_964242955.1 uncultured Rubrobacteraceae bacterium
GTCATGGGTGGCGCGGCAGAGTCCGGGGGGCAGGGTGGTTCGGATGGAGGATCGGCCCCGTCCGACGAGCCCCGCACTAACCCCACCCTGGAAGCGCAGGAGGACGAGGCCATGTCCGGCGGCGCATCTTCCAGTGCCGGAGACCTCGCGGCCCAGGGCGGGTCGGAAAGCGATGCCTCCGCCGCCTCGAGTGCGACGGTCGCGCCCTCAGATATCGGTGACATCGTCGCGCAGGGCGGCCTCTCAAAAGAGAGCCTGGGGCTTGGCGAGAGGGTATCGCTGGGGGAAGCGCGCGGGAGGGACGAAGCGCCGATCATCCTCCCGAGGTCCCGCAAACCGGGAGAGCCGGACGGGGTCTACTTAAGAAGGGGCCGCCCCGGCTTCGTCTCCGTCTACCGCGCCCGGCGCGCTGTGCCGACCCTGCAAGACACGAGGCTGTACCTCATCCTGACCCAAACGCCCGGAGAAGTGGAGGGGGCGTACCTGTTCGGGAGGACCGTCAATAGAGGGGGCATAGAGAAGGTGAGCGTCAACGGCGAAGAGGGGTACTGGATCCCCCCCAGCGGCAACGCTCCGGGGGTCGCCCGTAGCGCGGGCCTGCTCTCCAACGTCCTGCTCTGGGAGCGAGACGGCCAGGCGCTCCGGCTGGAGGCGGACGTGTCGAAGGAGGAGGCCGTCCGGATCGCCGAGTCGATGCGCTAGCGGGAGAACCGGAACCTGACCGGACCGCGCGGTGTAGATAGGGTAGAGAGGCTGCCCCTCTACCACCAACGTGGGAGACGCGGATGCGCAAACGAAGCGGCGCCGGGCGGTCAGCGGGAAGTTACGACAGGTGGCATACGTGGCACCCTTTAGTAAGCGTCGCGTGGCCGCCGGTGATGGCAGTCGCGGTCGTCTGCGCCGTCTTCCTCACACCGGACTGCGCCTCCGCCTGCTCGTGCGGGACCGTCGCCGGCTTTTCCCCGCAGGAGATCGCCCGGGAAGCGCTCTCGGGATCGGACGCCGTATTCGCCGGCGAAGTGATCGACATCGTCGACGAACAGGGGCCCATCATGAGAAGCGACGCTCCCAAGACGGTCACTTTCCGGGTCTCCGAAGCCTGGAAGGGGGCCGGGGGCGAGACCGTGGACGTGCAGACCGCGTACTCCGAAATGAGTTGCGGCTACCCGTTCAACGAGGGCGATAGCTACCTGGTCTTCGCCTCGAAGGGAATATTCTTCGAAGAAGGCGAACTGGAGGTCGCCCTCTGCGGCAGCACGAAGCCGCTCTCGGAGGTCCGGGCGGCACTCGCCGCGCTCGGACCGGGCACGCCCCCGACCGGCTCCCCTCCTGCCGAAGAGAACCTGCCGGACACCTCCGGAGCCTTCCCCGTACTACTGCCTTCGGTCCTCGTCCTTTTGTCCGCGGTGGGCGCCGTCGCGTTCGTCCTCGCGGCGGTCCGGTTGGCCGGCAGGAGACGGACCCGACGGTAACATCGAAGGAGGTCGTCGCGCCTTACCGCTTCTTCGCCCTGTTCCTCTTTCCAGTCTTGCTCTCGGGTGCACCGTTTCCGTTCGCGCCCTGTACGTGCTGCACGGAAGGCGGGGTTGGGACGTCCTTCGTCCGGTAGCCGTCGTCGGCGGGGCTGGACGCGTCGGTCGCTTCCGGTGTGTCGTCCTCGGCTTCGACGCTTCGGTTCGGGACGTTGCGGTAGACGAGGAGGTTCTGGAAGACGCTGATGACGTTTGAGGCCACCCAGTAGACGAAGAGGCCGGCCGGGAACCCGCCGACGGCGAGCACCACCCCGAACACGGGCGGCAAGAAGCGCATGATCCTTCGCTGCTCGGGCGCGGTGTTCTTCATCGCTATCTCCTGGGAGACCATCATGGTCGCGATGTACAGCACGGGCAAAATGTAGAGCGGGTCCGCCACGGTGAGGTCCTGGAACCAGAACAGGCCGCCGGTCCTGAAGCTCTCCAGGCTCTCGAACTCCTGGATGGTGTAGTAGAGGACGAGGAAGATGGGCAACTGCACGAAGATGGGCAAACAGCCGCCCAAAGGGTTCGCCCCGCGCTCGCCGTAGAGCTTGAGCATCTCCTGCTGGAGCTTCTGCGGATCGTCCTTGTGCTCGGCGCGGAGCTTGTCCATCTCCGGCTTGAGCTCCTGCACCTTCCTCATGCTCTTGACCTGCTTGATGGTCAGGGGGAAGAGGAAGGTGCGCACCACGACGGTGAGCATCACGATTGCGAGCCACCACGGGGCCCCCCAACCGTGGAAGGTGGAGAGCGTAAAGCCCATGAGGTTGAAGAGGGGATCGAAGAGGTCCCTCAAGAATTGCAGCATGTAAGGTAGTCCTTTGCCTCGTAGAGAATCGCCGGCCGCAAGGCGCCGGTTGGTTTGCTAAGAGATCTGGACTACACCCAGCCGCCGAGGCCCGAGAGGAGGACGACGAGCGGCCCGAAGAGGAGGGCCACGAGCAGGGGCCAGTCCTCGCCCCCGGCGGAGAGGCCTGGGACGGATGCGGACGGCCTGTTGGCGGCGGAGGCGAGGCCCGACCACGGCAGCGGGTCGGGGTCGCGCGAGAGGCGGTAGGCCAGGGAGACGAGGCAGCCGGTCGCGCCCAGAAACGCCAGCAGCGAGAGGCCGTAGTCTATGCCGGCGTAGGCCTCGTCGTGGTTTACGACGACGTCGGCGAGCAGGCCGGCCACGACGAGCGCGAGCAGCGGGGCCGCGCCGGTCCGGGCCAGGCG
>CAXTDD010000567.1:0-2726 GCA_964242955.1 uncultured Rubrobacteraceae bacterium
TGCGAGTCCACCCTGACCCCCGGGCCTCCGGGCGGGTTGTAGAACTCCACGGGCCCGGCCTGGGGAAGAAAGTTCCGCCGCGAATCCTCGGCGTTGATCCTGAACTCCATCGCGTGCCCGTCGGCCACGAGCGCTGATTCCGGCACGTCCAGCTTCTCGCCGGAAGCCACCATGAGCTGCTCGGCCACGAGGTCGACCCCGCTCACCATCTCCGTCACCGGGTGTTCGACCTGCAACCTGGTGTTCATCTCTATAAAGAAGAACTCGTCCCCCGAGACGACGAACTCGACCGTGCCGGCGCCCTCGTAGTCCAGGGAGCCGACGAGGTCGGAGGCGGCGGAGAGGAGGCCGGCCCTGATCCCCTCCGGGAGGCCGGGGGCCGGGGACTCTTCTATGAGCTTCTGATACCGGCGCTGGACGGAGCAGTCCCTTTCCGGGAAGACGACCGTCGTACCGGAGGCGTCGGAGAGGACCTGCACCTCGACGTGCCGGAGCTTCTCCAGGAAGCGCTCGACGTAGACCGCGCCGTCGCCGAAGCTGGCCCCCGCCTCGCGGCTCGCGCCGAGGAAGGCGTTCTCCACCTCTGCCTCGGCCTCGACGACGCGCATCCCCTTGCCCCCGCCACCGGCGCTCGCCTTGATGACCAGCGGGTAACCGACCTCCGCGCCGACGCGCTTGACCTCGGAGACGCTCCCGCAGACGCCTTCGGAGCCGGGCGTGATCGGCACCCCCGCCTTCTTCGCCGCCTTCCGCGCCGCCGCCTTGTCCCCCATCATCGCGATGACGCCCGACGAAGGGCCGACCAGCTTCAGGCCGACGCGTTCGAGGATCTCGGCGAAGCGGGCGTTCTCGGCCAGAAAGCCGTAGCCCGGGTGGACGGCGTCGGCACCCGTAAGCTCCGCGGCCGAGATGATCGCCGGCACGTTCAGGTAGCTCTGGCCCGCGGGCGGAGGCCCGATGCAGACCGATTCGTCGGCGAGCTCGTGGTGCAGGGAGTCCCGATCGGCGGTCGAGTAGACGGCCACGCTGCGGACGCCGAGCTCGCGGCAGGCGCGGATGATCCTGAGCGCGATCTCCCCCCGATTCGCCACGAGGACCTTGCCGATCATCTACGACCCATCGGACCGGACGAGAGAAGTATGGCCCCCCGCCGGCGCGAGCATCGGCTCAAGAAGCGTCGGGCCGGAGGCGGAAGAGGGGCTGGTCATATTCCACGCCCCCCGAGTTCTCGGCGAGGACCTCGACGACCTCGCCCGAGACATCCGCGACGATCTCGTTCATCATCTTCATGGCCTCGACGATGCATAGGGTCTGCCCCTGCTTGACGGCGTCCCCCACCTGGACGTAGGCCTCCTCGCCGGGCGCCGGGGCCCGGTAGAAGGTCCCGACCAGCGGCGAGCGCACCGCGTGCAGCCCGTTGGCCTCCGGCGTGGCCTCGAGGATTTCGGCGGGAATCTCCGTCGTGCGTTGCGGGGCGGGCGGCGGGGCCTCGGGCACCGCTTTCACGGAGATCTCGACCTCTCCTTGCCTTACCCGGATCTCCCCGACCCCGCTCTCGCGCAAAAGCTCCACCACCTTCTCGACCTGGTCCAGCGGCAGTGGGTCTTGCCGGTTCTCTTGCTCGTCTCGCATAGCCCGGGATTCTACACGCCGCGCCGTGGGAAAACCCGGCCCCGCCTGTACAATGCATAAGAGTTTCATGGAGGAGTTTTCGTGAGCATCAACGTCCTGGATCCCCGGGTGGCCCAACAGGTTGCCGCCGGGGAGGTCGTCGACCGCCCGGCCTCCGTCGTCAAGGAGCTCGTCGAGAACGCCCTGGACGCCGGCGCCTCCCGCGTCGAGATAGAGCTCGAGAACGGCGGCACCTCAAGAATCCTGATCCGGGACGACGGCTCCGGGATGCCCCCGGAGGACGCCACCCTCTCCGTCCTGCGTCACGCGACCAGCAAGATCCGGAAAGTAGAAGACATCGAAGCCGTCACGACTCTGGGCTTCCGCGGCGAGGCCCTGCCCTCCATAGCGAGCGTCTCCTCCTTCTGCCTTACCACCTCGACGGGCGAGGGCGCCGCCACGAAGGTCCTCGTGGACGGCGGTGCCGCCGCCGAAGTCTCCCCCGCCTCACACCCGAAGGGCACCACGGTCCTCGTCGACCGCCTCTTCTACAATGTCCCGGCCCGCCGGGCCTTCCTGAAGGGCCCCAGGGCAGAGCGGGCAGCCATCGTGGAGACGGTGACCCACGTCGCCGTCGCCCACCCGAATGTCGCGTTCCGCCTGACGGAGGCCGGACGGGACTACCTCTCTTTGCCGGAGGCCGCAGGGCTCCTGGAGCGCCTCGCCCAGATCCACGGCGTCGCCAAGGCGCGGGCGCTCCGCGAGGTTCAGTATGAGTCCGGCGCTTTCAAGATCTCGGGCTACGCGGCATTGCCGAGCCTCACGGAGGGCGGGAGGTCCTGCCAGACGATCTCGGTGAACGGCCGGTTCGTCCGGGCGGAGAACCTGCACCGCGGCCTGGACAACGCCTACAGGTCGACCGTCCCCTCGGGCCGCTACCCGCCGGTGGCCGTCGATATCTCGGCTGACCCCCGCCGCGTGGACGTGAACGTCCACCCCACCAAACAGGTAGTCCGCTTCTCCGAGGAGCGCGCCGCCCGCGAGGCCCTCACGGCCGCCGTCCGAGCCGCGATAGAGTGGCGCCCGCCAGCCCCAACTTCCACCCCCCGCGCCAC
>CAXTDD010000568.1:0-2726 GCA_964242955.1 uncultured Rubrobacteraceae bacterium
CATCAAGGCCCTCGCGCCCGAGGCCGGAGGCTAACCGGTGCGCCGGGCGCCGACGCGCGTGCTGCCGGGCATCCCCTTCGTGGCGCGCGTCGCGCTGCCCGCTTTGCTGCTCCTCGCCGCGATCCTCACGGGTTACGGCGGGGGGCACCCGGCCGCCCACGCGCAGGCCGAGTCGCACGGGGAGGCCGGCACCACGCCCGAGTACTCGGCGCGCCTGGCGGGTAGCGACAGGGATGTCTCGCTAAAAGCCCATCGGGGACGGGCGGTATTGCTCAACGTCTGGGCCACGTGGTGCGTGCCGTGCAAAGAGGAGATACCGGACCTCCAGAGCATCTCGGAGGAGCACCGCGGCGCCGGGCTCGACGTGGTCGGGGTCAGCGTGGACGAGGGAGACTACGACGGGGACGTGCTGAGCTTCGCCGACGCGTACGGGGCGGAGTACACGATCTGGCGTGACCCCGAGGGAGATTTCAGCCGCACGTTCCACTCCGT
This sequence comes from uncultured Rubrobacteraceae bacterium, assembly GCA_964242955.1. Taxonomy (GTDB): domain Bacteria; phylum Actinomycetota; class Rubrobacteria; order Rubrobacterales; family Rubrobacteraceae; genus Rubrobacter_D. The sequence goes on from CAXTDD010000568.1 coordinate 493, forward strand.
CGGCGTCCCCGAGACCCTGCTCCTGGACCGCAACGGGGTCGTCGTCCACCGTTGGAAAGGGCCGCTGCAATCAGGACCAGAGACGGACCGCCTGATCTCGACGGCCCTGGAGTCCGAAGGCGGCTACGGGAAGGACGCGGCACCGCCCGCCGCGACCTCCGACGGGAGGTCCATCACCCTGCTCGTAGCCTTCCTGGCCGGCCTTTTGAGCTTCCTTTCGCCCTGCGTGCTGCCCCTCATACCGAGCTACGTCGCCCTTATCACGGGCGTCAGCGGCCGGACGGCCGCGACGACCGGGAAAGTTGATGAGGAGGTCCCCCGTCGCGCGCTCGTCAACGGCCTGCTCTTCGTCACCGGGTTCACCAGCGTCTTCATGGTGCTCGGCGCGTCAGCCACCGCGGTCGGGGCCCTGTTCGGCCAGTACGGCGACTGGATCTCCCGGATCGGGGGCGTCATTGTTCTGGTCCTCGGCCTGCACGTGCTGGGGCTTCTCCGCGTCCCCGGCCTGGACCGCGACACCCGCCTGCTCGGGAGGTTCTCCGGCGGTCGCCGCCTCGGCCGCGCCGGGACCTTCCTCGTCGGGATGGCCTTCGGGGCGGGCTGGACGCCCTGCATCGGGCCCGTCCTGGCCGGCATCCTCACCCTCGCGGCGACAGCGGGCTCGCTGGCCCAGGGTATGGCCCTGCTGGCCGTGTACTCGGCGGGGCTGGCCGTGCCCTTCATGCTCGCCACGCTCGCCCTCGGCCGCTTCCTGACGGCCTCGCGCCGGTTCCGCAAGGCGATGCCGTGGATAGAACGGGCGAGTGGGGCGCTCCTCGTGGTCCTCGCCCTCCTGCTCCTGACCGGCTCCCTGGAGGCGCTGTCGGGCTGGACCTCGCGCCTCGGCCTGCCCGACACGGGCCTATGATGTACCGATCGTCGATAAAACGAACCACGGGAAAGGACGGGACATCCGGATGAAGCGCGCGTGGCCGAGGGTCGTGATCCTGAGCTTCTTGCTGACGTTTGTCCTGCCAGGCGCGGCCCTGGCCCACGTCACCGTCTCGCCCGAGGAGGTCGAGCCTGGCACGATTCAAACGTTCACGGTGCTCGTGCCCACCGAGAAGGACATCCCCACCACCGGGGTCAGCCTACGGATACCGGACGGGTTCGAGGTAAGCGGCGTGCAATCCCCTTCCGGCGGCTGGCGGGGAGGGGGGGAGGACGGCGCCGTGGCCTGGTCCGGCGGCGAGATCGGCGCGGGGGGCATGGAGATCACATCCCCCGAAGGACAGGTGATCCCGATGGGCGAATCTCAAGAGTTCACCTTCGAGGCCAAAGCTCCCGAGGCCCCGGGCGCCTACGCCTGGCCGGTCGCCCAAACCTACAAAGACGGCAGCGTCGTCGAATGGGCCGGCCCCACCGACTCGGAGACGCCGGCGCCCGAGATCGAGGTCGCCCCCGCGAGCGGCCGGGAAGGCACGACCCCGGATGACGCCGGACATCACGACCACGGCGAAGGAGCAGGGAACCACGGTCACGGCTCCGGGGGCCACGAACACGCCGCGGGCGAAGAGGAAGATGCGGCGGCTTCCGCCGGGGGTAGTCCCATCTCTCCTTACGCCCTGGCCGGCATCGGGGTCCTGACGGCCGGCGCCGCGATCGCCGGCCTGGCCGTAATACGCGGCAAACGCTAAGCGCCGGAAACCGCCAAACACCGCCCGAGACCGTGGCAACCCGCCGCCCGGACCTGTGCGTCTGTACAGAACTTCTGATTTTTTCTGTTAAAAGATATTGACCGAAAGACACAAGTTGTGTATTTTGCAGTCGGGATGAGGAGTACAACAGGAAAAAGTCCCCGGTATCCGTTAGTGAGTAGTGGGACGCAGGTGGAGATCATGCGATATACGCGAGCGCAGGACGGTCCGGTATCGCGGGCGCGTCTGACGGAGTCTCTGGGGGTCAGCCGGAGCAAGGTCGCCGGGGAGGTCGGACAACTCCTCGAGACGGGCCTGCTCGTCGAGGATGGGTATGGCGAGTCCGAGGGTGGGCGCCGGTCCTCTCTGCTGCGCATCCCGCGCGACGTCGGATTCGTGGCGGGCGTAGACCTCGGCGCGACCTCGATAGACGTTGCGTTGACGACGCTCGGCAGCGGTCTCGTATCCCATTGTGGGGAGCCCGCGGACATCAGGCGTGGCCCGGAGCAGATCCTCGGGCGCGTCAAGCAGTTGTTGGCGGGGTTGCTCGAGGAGGAG
>CAXTDD010000569.1:0-2725 GCA_964242955.1 uncultured Rubrobacteraceae bacterium
AAGGAGGAGCTTCGGGCTGCTCATCAGGGCGCGGCCGATGGCGAGCATCTGCTGCTCGCCGCCGGACATGGTGCCGGCCTCCTGTTTGATGCGCTCTTTAAGGCGAGGGAAGAGGTCGAAGACGCGGTCCATGTCGTTGCGGATGCCGTCGCGGTCGTTGCGGTGGTAGGCGCCCATCTCCAGGTTCTCCATCACCGTCATACGGGAGAAGATCTTGCGTCCTTCGGGGCTCTGGGCCATGCCCTTGCCGACCATGTCGTGTGCCGGGGTGCCCTGTATCTCCTCGCCGCCGAAGACCACCTTGCCCTGCCGCGGCGGCAACACGCCGTTGATGGAGCGCAGCGTCGTCGTCTTGCCGGCCCCGTTGGAGCCGATAAGCGTGACGACCTCACCTTCGTCCACCGTGAGCGAGACGCCTCTCAAGGCGTGGATATTCCCGTAGAAGCTGTGCATCTCTCGTACTTCGAGGAGGGCCACGGCTAACCCGTCCTCGCCGTGCCGAGGTAGGCTTCGATCACCTTCGGGTCCTGGCGGACCTCGGCGGGGAGTCCCTCGGAGATCTTCTCCCCGTGGTCGAGCACCGTCACCCGATCAGAGATGCTCATAACGACGCGCATCTCGTGCTCGATCAGCAGGACGGAGATCCCGCGATCCGACCTCAGGCGCCGGATCAGGTCCGTCAGCCGCGCCGTCTCCTGCGGGTTCATGCCGGCGGTCGGTTCGTCGAGCAGGAGCAGTTTCGGCTCGGAAGCGAGCGCCCGCGCTATCTCCAAACGCCTCTGGTCCCCGTAGGAGAGGTTCTTGGCGAAGGTCTGGCGGTTGCGGATGCCGACGAAATCGAGCAGGTCGTTCGCCTTTTCGCGTCCGTCCCGCTCCTCGCGCCTGGTGCCCGGCGTGCGGAAGATGGAGCCCAAGATGGAGCTCTTGAGACGCGTGTGCATCCCGGCGAGCACGTTGTCAACCGCGCTCATGGTGCCGAAGAGCCGGATGTTCTGGAACGTGCGTCCGATGCCCATCTGGGCCCGCTGGTGCGCCTTCAGGCGCGTGATGTCCTTATCGAGGAACACGAAGGAGCCCGAGGTTGGACCGAAGAGGCCGCTGACCATGTTGAAGAAGGTCGTCTTGCCGGCGCCGTTAGGCCCGATCAGGCTGACGATGGAGCGCTCGGGAATCTCGAAGTCCACGGAGTCGACCGCCACGAGGCCGCCGAAGACCTTCGTGATCCCCCGCGCCTGCATGATGCTTTCGCCGACGTCCGCTTCGGTCCTCTTACCGTTCGTCTCAGCCACGGGCCGAAGCCCCCATCGCGTCCCCTGCTCCGGGGTCGTCGTCGTGGAGCTCTTCCTGACGCTGGCGGTTCGGAATTATGCCCTCCGGACGGAGCAGCATCATGAGGACCAGGATTATGCCGAAGATAAAGAAGTTGTACCTAGGGAGGTCGACGGAGCTCAGGGCCGCGCTGCCTATGGCGTCGCCGATGGCGTGGGCCCAGTCGTTCATCTGCGGCAGGAGGTAGAAGTTTATGGTCTGAAGCGCGATAGCGCCCAGGATCACGCCGTAGATGTTCCCCATCCCGCCCAGGATCACCATGCACAGGATCAGGATCGAGATGTTGAACGAGAAGGCGTCGGGAAAGATGTTCTTGATGAAGGCCCCGTAGAACGCCCCGGCGAAGCCGCCGAACATCGCGCCCAGGGCGTAGGCCCAGAGCTTCGTCGTGACCGGGTTTATCCCCATCGCGGCGGCGGCCGTCTCGTCTTCGCGGACCGAGATCCAGGCTCGTCCCAACCGCGAGTTCTGGAGCCTGAAGTTGACGTAGACCGTAACCAGCACCATCACGAGGATCGTGAAGTACCACGGGATGAGATCCAACGTAGAGAACCGCTGCCACGTCGGCAACGAGTCGGGCAGGAAGGGGAAGCCCGGCGCGTCGATGGCCTTGATGCCGATGGTCCCGTTCGTGAGGTTGAAACCGCCCAGATCGTCCCCGTTGCGGAAAAACTGCGGGATGATCTCGCCGAACCCGAGCGTGACTATCGCGAGGTAGTCGCCCCGCAGCCGCAGCGTCGGGAAGCCGATGATTATGCCGCAGACCGCGGAGAAGGCTCCCGCCAGGATGAGCAACAACCAGAACGGGAGGTGGATGCCGGGGACCGCGCCCCCGCTCAGGCTCGTTACCGTGCTCCCGAAGGTGAGGCTGAACTGGCTGAAGTGGCCCGAGGCGAACCAGCCAACCACGTATGCACCCAGAGCGTAGAAGGCCACGAAGCCCAAATCGAGGAGGCCGGCGTAGCCGATCACGATGTTCAGGCCGAGCGCCAGCATCACGAAGACGGCGACGGTGATCGCGGTGAAGAGCAGGTTGGTACCGAGCCCCTCGGCCACGAACGGGAACGCCACGGCCGCGAGAATAAGGATCGCCGGTAGCGCGTACCTGCGCAAGCCTTGCACGTTACTCGCCCCCTCCCTGCACCGCCGAGCGGTCGCCGAGCAGGCCGCGCGGCCTGAAGACCAGGACCAGGATAAGCACCGAGAAGATCACGATGGACGTCCACCGCACCCCTATGTACTGGTCCGCCATGGCGCCGATGATCCCGATAAGGAACCCCCCGACGACCGCGCCCGTGAGGTTGCCTATCCCCCCCAGCACCGCCGCCGTGAACGCGAAGAGCCCCTGCGTGAACCCGACGTTGAAGACGGTGATGCCGTTGAAGAGCCCGTACAT
>CAXTDD010000570.1:0-2725 GCA_964242955.1 uncultured Rubrobacteraceae bacterium
ACGAGAACATCTCCCGCGCCGCCGGCGCCGACCACGGCCAGGAGATGCTCCCCGAGGAGCTCGAGGCCATGATCCTGGACGCCGGCCGTACCCCCCGCCGCCGCACCACCCTCTACGGCACGCCCGACCGAGAGCGCTCCGTAAGCTAGCGCGGAGAGCGTCCTCCGAGAAGCTCGTCAGGCGATAAAGCTCAGAGCGGCCCCGTCAAACCTCGCCCGTTACGCGAATGCCCCGAGGAACGGCCGCTGGGCTTCCCACATCTCGTCGAACATCTGCTCTATCTCCTCCAGCGAGCAAACGGCGGCGGTGAGCGGGTCGAGCATTAGGGCGTAGAGCGCGCTCTGCCGATCCCGCTCAAGCAGAGCCCGGACGACCAGTTCGTGCACCGCCATGTGGGCGCGGTTAAGCGCGGCAAGTTGCTCCGGCAAGGGACCGAAGTGGCAGGGTTGGACGCCGTTGCGGTCCACCAGGCACGCGACCTCGACGCAGCCATCGGGAAGGTTGTCGATGAGGCCGCTGTTCCTGACGTTGCCGTAGATCGCCGTTTCGCGGCCGAGGACCATCGCCTCGATCACGTCGGCGGCGTACTCCGGGCTCCGCTCCAGCGGGAGCTCCTCTTCTCCCGAGAGCATCCGCCGGATCTCCTCATCGTTCTCGGTCCGCCAGGAGGGCCAGTTGTCGGCGTAGAAACCGCTCTGCCCGAGGTAACCGTCCCGCGCGTAGCGCCGGACCAGGTCCGGGCGCTTGCGGAAGTAGGGCAGGTACTCGGAGAAGTGGCCGCTCGACTCGGTCGGAAAGGCCCCGAGGTGGAGCATGGTCTCGAACCGTACCGGGTCCTGCTCGTAGATTCCTCTTGTTCGGGCTTTCTCGCGCAGCAGCGGGTATAGGTCCGTCCCGTCACGCGCAAGCTCCACAAACCACGAGTTGTGGTTGATGCCGGCAGCCCTCCAGCGCAGCTCCCGTAGTGGCACCCCAAGGTAGCCCGAAAGCAACTCTGAGGTACCCTGAATGCTGTGACACAGGCCGACAACGCTCATGCTCGAGCTCTTCATAGCCGCGAGGGTAAGTAGCGACATCGGGTTGGTGTAGTTCATGACCAGAGCCCGCGGGCACTCGCGCTCCGCGTCGTGCAGGATGTCCAGCCAGGCTGGTCCGGTGCGCAGCGCCTTGAAGATGCCGCCGGGTCCGATGGTGTCCCCGATGCACTGGTCCACACCGTACTTCAAAGGTATCTCGTAGTCGTGGCGCACATTCTCCAGGCCGGCTACCTCGATGGAGTTGACGAGAAAGTCCGTCCCAGCCAGCACGTCGGTCCGCTCGGTCGTAGACTCGACGGTCCACCCTTTGCCCGTGGCCTCGACAAGCTTCTCGGCGACCCTGTGTGCCAATTCGAGTCGCCCGGCATCGATGTCCACCAAAGCGAAGGTGCCACCACCGAGACCCTCTATGGCCAGTACGTCCGTGACGATCTGGCGGGCGAAGACCGAACTGCCCGCACCGACGAGCGTTACTTTGGTCATCTCAGCGTCCTCCCGAGCCGAGCCTGCTATCGGCAGAGGACGGCCCGTTGCCCATCCGCCCCACGGGTACCACCTCCACGTCGACGCCATGCTCTTCCAGCGCCGCCACCATGGCGCTGGAGGTGCCCGAGTCCGTGATGATGCGCCGCATACGCTCGATGGGGGCCACGCGCATCATGGCTATCTTCCCGAACTTCGTGTGGTCCGCCAGAACGATGATCTCCTCTGCCGATAACATCATGTTGCGGTCGCTCTCGACCTCGAGCATGTCGTCGGCGGAGAACCCGTAGTCGGCGTGAATGGCAGGACTGCCCATGAACAGCTTGTCGGCGCGCAGGTTATACAGGGCGTCTTCGGTCAGGGCGCCGAGCATCGAGAGCTCGGAGTGCCTCAACACTCCTCCCGTGATAACCGTCTTTATGTTCGAATGCGGCGCCAGCAGCGAAGCTATGTTGAGCGCGTTCGTGATCACGGTTAGCTCCCGAACTTCGCCAAGGTGCTGAACCATCTCGGCGGTCGTGGTGCCACCGTTTATCATGATCACGTCTCCGTCCTCGACGTGCCTGGCCGCCGACAGCCCGATGAGCCGCTTCTCGGTTACCTGCAGCCCGGACCGATCCATCACCGGAAGCTCGGACAAGCCCTGGGACCTCCTCGGCCGGCGCGGCGCGGCGCCCCCATGCCCGCGCTCGATGAGCCCCTCCTTGCTGAGCTGGATGAGATCCCGCCTCACCGTAGCCTCGCTGACGGAGTACCTTTCGCCCAACTCGATCACCGTGGCCCCGTCGTTCTGCTCTATGAACGCCACCATCTTCTGACGCCTCTCAACGTCGAGCACCCCGCAACCTCCCGCCTAGATCCTCAGCAACTCCTCGCAACAACGCCCTCGCCGTCGATCGTCGCGCCCGCCCCACCGCACGTATGTTGTCATCGACGATCATTACCGTCAAGTTCGTCGCGCATCGATGTGCATGAACAATGGCCTGATAGGCGATTATCGGGCTTTGTGAGGCATTTAGGCGCGATCCGGGACCAGTACCTCTTGACTCAAACAATCAAACTAGGCAATATATGCGCACAACGGTTGCAGAAACAAGCACAAGGTCCTCCGGCTCCCGAGAGGAGAGCGAAGTGGTTGAGATCGAGAAAGTTTCGCGGATGGGGAGACTGAGTCGGCGGGAGTTCTTGAAGCTGGGCGGGGCGGG
>CAXTDD010000571.1:0-2716 GCA_964242955.1 uncultured Rubrobacteraceae bacterium
GGCCGCGACGCCCCCTTCGGGCATGTTGTTCGTCTGCTGGTCCCACAGGAGGACCGAGGCCGCAGCCTTCAGGTCTCCCGCGGTCGAGAGGTGTTCAATCAGCGAGCGGGTCTGTTTGTCCATCTCCATGTGGGGGAAGCTAGATCAGGGACGCGGAATCGTCAAGGGCCGCAAACGGGTTTCCATTTGGGAAGAAAGGACATTAGTATGTCCGGGACGGCGTTCGGTTGGCACACGGAGAGAAGAGGCGCGAGATGAACCGTATTGTCAGGGGGGCGCTCACGGTGGTGGGCGGGGCTGTTGTCGTGGAGGCGCTCAGGCGTGCCGTCTTCTCGGGAGACGGCCAGAGGTACGAGGCGTGGGAACGGGCGCCATACCGGGATTTCCCGAACCGGGTCCTCATCCTGGGCGGCGGCTTCGCGGGCTACACGGCGGCCAAGAGCCTGTGCAAGAGGACCCGCCACCGCGACGACGTCGGGGTCATGGTCATCTCGCGGGAGAACTTCTTCACCTTCTGGCCCATGCTCGCCGGTTGCATCAGCAGCGATATAGACTCCAACAACGTCGCCCAACCCCTGAGACGGGCCCTGATCCGGGACGGCGCCAGCTTCCGCCGCGCCGAGGTCGAGGGCGTGAACCTGGAGAAGAACTGCGTCACCGCCGACGGGCGCGAGTTCCCTTACGAGCACCTGGTCCTGGCCCTCGGGGCCGAGCCCGCCTACTTCGGTATCCCCGGCGTCGAAGAGTACGCGATAAGCATCAAAGGCATAAGGGCCGCCGAGGATATCCGCAACCGGGTGATAGAACGTTACGAAGAGGCGACGCTCTCCCACGGGGACGTCCCCGACTCGCACCTGACGTTCGTCGTTATCGGGGGTGGGGCCACGGGTGTTGAGGTCGCCGCCGAGCTGCACGACCTGGTCCACGGCGTCCTGAGCCCCGATTACCCGAATATCAATCCCCACCGGGTCAAGATAGTGCTGGTGGACAGCAACGAGCAGATCCTCAAGGAGCTCGACCCCGCCCTCAGGCGCGCGGCCCGCAAAAAGCTCGCCGACCTGGAGATCGAGGTCATCAACAAGGTCAAAGCAAAAGAGATAACGGCCGACAAGGTGATCCTCTCGGACGGGAACGAGATCTCGACGCAGAACGCTATCTGGACGGCCGGCGCCCGCGCGAGCGAGAAGCTCGACGACCTTGATTTCCCCTCCGACGAGCGCAAGGGCCTGAAGACCGACGCGTACATGCGCGTCGAGGGCCACGAGAACGTGTGGGGAATAGGGGACTGCGCCTTCACCGTGGAAGAGGACGGCACCCCGGTCCCGCCGAACGCCCAGGCGGCAACACAGGAGGGCAAGGTCGTCGCCCGCAACATCGTCTCGGTCATCGACGGCGAAGAGCCCCAGCCCTTCGACTACAAGCCCGTCGGCCAGCTCGTCGAACTCGGGAGCGACTTCGCCGTGAACCAGGTAATGAACGTCAAGTTCAGCGGGCTGCTGGCCTCGCTGTTCTGGCGGGCGACGTACCTGTACAAACTCGACAGCCCCCAGAGCCGGGCCAGGATCGCCGCCGACTGGATCCTCGACCTCTTCTTCGATTCCTCCGTCACCCAGATCCGGGACCGCTAGCAACGCCGCCCTACAACCTGCGCCCCGCACCTCTATGCCCGGACGAGGGTTGAGGCCCCACGAAACGGTTCAGGCGGGGGTCTCCATACGGTATGGAACCATGACGTGCTCGCGGTAAGCGGGACGTTGGGTAAGGCGGTCGTGCCACGCTTCGAGGTTCGGCAGCGGCGGACGATCTATCGCCAGGGTCAGCCAGCGGTAGACCGTCGATCCGAGGGCGATGTCGCCGGCCGTGAGCGCGTCTCCGGCAACGTACTCGCGGCCTTCGAGGTGCTCGTCCAAAATTCGCAAGGTCCCGGCGGTCGCCTTCACGGAGGCGGCTATCTTCTCCGGGTCGCGGTTCTCGGGTGGGGTGCGGATCAGACCCAGCACGGCGTCCTTGAAGGCCGGAAAGATGGTGCCTAGCTGGTAGTCCATCCACTTGTCCGCGTGCGCGCGGGTCTCGGGGTCCTCGGGCCACAGGAGCCCCGCCCCGTAACGCCCGGCCAGGTACCGGACGATGGTGTTCGACTCCCAGAGCTCGAAGCCATCGTCCGAGATGAGCGGCACGAGACCCGTGGGGTTGCGGACCAGAAAGTCCGGCTCCTTGTTACCGCCGTACAGCCCGCCCACGTCATGTCGCCCGAATGGAACCTCCAGCTCGCCCAGGCACCACAGTACCTTCTGAACGTTGACAGAGTTCGCCCTGCCGAAGACTTCTATCACCTCTGGCCCCTCTCCTAAACCGTAACGCTCCCAGTCTAACGGGTGCCGGAACCAGGGGCGCCCTACAACTGTTTGCGGACGCCGGCTTCGGACTCTACGGGGCCCACCTGTTCGCCGAGGTAGCCTTCGAAGGCGCGGCGGGTGGGCTCGCCAGGGGAGGCAGCACGATGCGCGTCTTGTACTCTATCTTCCACTGGGAGGTCTGTTTCTTCGAGCCTTCACATCTTTCCCGTATCCGCCGGCGGCAAGCCATCGTAGCACCGCGCGGACCGCCGGCCGTGAACGCCCTCTTGTATCGGTTAAGATAGCCTCCGGATGAGAGAGAAGGCCCCCAGAAAGTTTTCGACCACCCCCGGCACGCGCGACGTGCTGCCGCCCGAGTC
>CAXTDD010000572.1:0-251 GCA_964242955.1 uncultured Rubrobacteraceae bacterium
CGGGATACCGAACGCGTTCCCCGGATGGGCGACGGGCGGGGTCACGATCCTGACGTTCCTGACGCCTTTGGGCGAAGGCTCCATCCCGTACGTCAGCATAGCCGTGCTCGTGGCCATGGGCGTGGCGCTCACGGCCTCCCCGGTCGTCTACCAGACGCTGGAGAAGGCCGAGTTCTTCAAGGTGGGGTTGAGCATCGTGTTCCTGCTCATCGCCATCGCCGCCGTCCTGATACCCAGGGCGGACCAGTTGG
>CAXTDD010000572.1:261-2712 GCA_964242955.1 uncultured Rubrobacteraceae bacterium
CCACCAACATGGTCACGCAGTGCGGCCAGATCCCCACGTCGGCGACGGTCAGGATCGCGACCATGCTGGGCGGGCTCGTCTTGGCCGGGGCGGGCGGGGCGAACAACCTCGTGCAGAGCAACTACATCAGGGACAAGGGCCTGGGCATGGGCGCCTACATCCCGCGCATCGTCTCCCCCATCACCGGCGAGCCGCAGGCCGAGCCGGCGACCGGCTCGATGGTGCGCCAGGACGAGGAGAACATCCGCCGCTACAACGCGTGGTTCAAGGTCTGCAACACGGAGCAGCTCGTCACCTTCTGGGCCGTCTGCATCTTCGCCATCGTCACCTTCTCGTTCGTCGCCTACGCCACGGTCTACGGCAACACGGCCGTCACGGACCAGGAGAGCTTCGACTTTATCCTGGCCGAGGGTGAGGCGCTCAAGGGCATCGTCGGCGGTTGGTTCGGGACGTTCTTCTGGATCTTCGGCACGCTTTCCTTGTTCCTCGTGGCGATCGGGGTCGTGGACTACGTCTCGCGTCTGGTGGCCGACGTCTTGAAGACGGTCCACCTGACGAACAACAACCGCTGGAGCGAGAGCCGCATATACTTCACGGTGGTGTGGTCGATGATCGCCCTCGGGACGATCATCCTCCTCTCGGGCCTCGACCAGCCGTTGGTCCTGCTCGTGATCTCGTCCTGCCTCGGCGGCCTGGTCATGTTCGTCTACGCGGCCCTGCTCCTCCTGCTCAACCGCAGGGCGCTGCCGGATGCGATAAAGGTCAAGGGCTTCAGGCTAATCATGCTTGTCGCGTCCATTCTCTTCTACGGCTTCTTCGTGGGGTGGCTGATCATCGCGCAGGTCCAGGGCCTGTTCGCGGCTTAGAGGGCGAGAAGGGAGACCAGAGACGTGGGCCGCCGCATCTTCGCCCGTTTCGTGGTCTTCCTGGTGGTCTTCGCGATCCTGATGGCCCTGGGCCTCTTGTTCGGGCTGATACAAACAGACTGACCGCCCAAGGAGAGCCCCCGCTCTAGCCGGGGGCTCTCTACCGCAGACGCGATGATTACAGGTTTGAGGCAGGGACCGGAAGGGCGGCGCCTGCCGGAGACGGCGAGGAATCGTCGGTCGGCGGTGGGCCCCGGAATACCTGGCCCCATCTCCGCAACAACCTGAAACCTGACGCCTGAGACCTGAGACCTACACCCGAATTCAGCCGACCAGGATCACGTGCACGTCGCCCGGGCCGTGCATCCCGATGAAGAGCGACATCTCGATGTCTCCGGAGCGGCTCGGCCCGGTGTGGAAGCAGACGTTGGCGGGCAGCCGACCCTCCGAATACTTCTCTATCGCTTCTGGGACGGTCCGGATCACCTTCTCTACCGGCACCACCGCGATGTAGGTCGGCGGGAGGAGCGTCACCGACCGGCCCATCCCAGGCCCGCTCTCCAGGACCAACGTCCCGGTCTCGGCTATCGCCCATTCGGCCGTCGAGAGCCCGACGTCCGCTTTGCCGGCGGCCTCGCGGAAGTCTTCGAGATCCCGCCACACGACTACCTCGACGCCAGCCTTGTTGAGCGGGCCGTCCACGTCGAGTCTTTCCAGATCCTCCACGTCCCACCGGACGAGGAGCTTCGCGTCCCTCTCGCGCGCGATGGATAGGACGTGGTCCCTGGCCTCTTCCATGTTCGCGACGCGCGCGCCGTGGCCGCCGAGGGCCTGGAGCTCCTCGATGAACCGGGCCGGCGGGTCTTCTACGCGCGGGCTGCGGCGCGGTTCGTCCTTCGGGGTCCAGGCCACGTCGGGGGCGTGGGTTGGCTTGTAGCGTCCGCGCTGGGTGCGGTGGCGGACCTTCTGCAAGAATTCGGCGCGTTCGGCCATGCTTTAGATGCCCTCCTTCCAGAGCTCGCGGAAGGACTTAGGGGCTAGCGGCGGGAGGTCGCGAGAGTTCGTCCAGGCGCCCAAAGGGCCCGGCAGCGGCTTTATGGAGCCGTCCTTCTGGGCGGGTCTCTGGGCCAGGCGGGCGGCCTTCGAGCCGATGTTGTAGAGGGCCGGGTTGCTCATGCCCTTCTCGAAGCTCTTGAAGGCGATCTCCTGGGCCTTGCCGGCCACGCCCTCGTCCACCTGCCGGTTGCGGAGCTTCAGGAGAAGGTCGTGGAGCGGGATGCCGACCGGGCAAGCCTCCCAGCACGCGCCGCAGAGGCTCGATGCGTGCGGCAGGTCCTTCGCCTCTTTGCCGCCCTTCAGGAGCGGGGTGATGACGGCCCCTATGGGGCCCGAGTAGGTCGAGCCGTAGGCGTGTCCGCCCGTCTGGCGGTAGACGGGACAGACGTTCAGGCACGCACCACACCGGATGCAGTAGAGCGCCTCCTCGAACTCTGTGCCGAGGAGCTCCGAGCGGCCGTTGTCCATGAGGATGAGGTGGAACTCTTCGGCCCCGTCGAGCTCGCCCGGACCGCGCGGGCCCGTGACG
>CAXTDD010000573.1:0-2711 GCA_964242955.1 uncultured Rubrobacteraceae bacterium
GTGCACGGCCTGAGGGGGGACGACGTCATCCGGGGCGGCGAGGGCGATGACGCCATCAGGGGTAACAGGGGGGCTGATGCGATCTCCGGCGACGGCGGCAGGGACCTTATCCGCGGTGGCTGGGGCGGGGACCGCATCCACACCGCCTACGGCCTGGGAAGCCCCATCCCCGCGAACAGCCCGGCCTCGCCGGACGTCGTCTACGCCGAGCGCGGCGACGACTTTATAGACTCGGTCGACCGCCGCGGCGCCCCGGACAAAGTCTTCTGCGGCGACGGGTACGACAGAGTCTACGCCGACGGCGAAGACCTTGTGGGCACGGGCTGCGAGGTCGTCCGCCGCGCGAACTGATAGCCACGAGACGTAGTACCGACCGGGGTCCTTCGGGGTCCCGGTCTCGCTGGGAATCGTTGCAAGGCGGTTCGCGGAGAGGGCGCGTCTTCCGTGGGACTTTGAGGTGTTAAGGCATTGAGGGGTATGGAGTCGGGACCGCGCCCCGCCGGGCACCCTTGAAAAGCTAAGAACCTGAAAGCCTAAAGGCTTCCCCCTCTAAGCTCACGCTTTCCGAAAACCGCTCTAGATGTGGAGCGGGCCGGCCACGACCAGCACGGTTAGCAGGCACCCGACGCGCACCACCACGCAACACTCCCGGCTGTTGCCGCGTCTCCAGCCAAATATCCGTCCTCCTTCGTCGGGGGCGCCCCGAAGGTTCGCCGCGAGCTTACAGCAGCAGCAAGACGAGGTTCACCAGGACGGTCAGGGGTACGCTGACCAGCATCCAGAACAGGCATCCCCTGCCGCCCAAGCCCTCGTCCCCCTTCGTGGGCCGTCCGCCGCCTCTGCCCGCTATCGTAAGCGCCGGCGCTGCGGGATCGACTGTAAGACGCCGAAGCGCGGGAACACCGTGCCGAAGGGTGTATCGACCGGCCGGCGACGGGGGCGACCGGCGGGCGTTGCGCGGGGACGCCGGAGATGCCATGCTGCGTCGTGCCGCGACGGGTAGCGGCGGGAGGTGTCGGGGAGTTCGTCAGGGAGGTGGGGAACTTGTTCCAGCAGATCTACGAGCCGGTGGGCAACCTGGCGGTCTCCACCCTGATCGCCGCGATACCCATAGTCGTTTTGTTCGTCCTACTGGCCGGTATCAGGATGGCGGCGCAGTGGGCGGCGCTCATCACGCTGGTCGTGGCGCTGGTTATCGCGGTGTTGGTCTACCAGATGCCGGTGGGGCTGGCGCTCAACTCGACGCTGCTGGGGATCTGCTTCGGCCTCTTCCCCATCGTTTGGATCGTTATTAACGCGATCTTTATCTACAACGTCATAGTGGACGTGGGCCTCTTCGACACCATCCGCGACTCGCTGGCGGGCGTGAGCAACGACCGGCGCATACAGGTCGTCCTCATAGCCTTCGTCTTCGGGGCGCTATTGGAGGCGACGGCCGGCTTCGGGACGCCCGTGGCGATCACCGCCTCCCTGATGGCCGGCCTCGGCTTCGAGGCGCTCTACGCAGCGGCCCTCGCGTTGCTGGCGAACACCGCTCCCGTAGCCTTCGGCGGGTTCGGAATACCGATCATCACGGGCGCCTCGGTCGCCGGGCTCGACTTGCTGGAGCTCTCGCAGATGGTCGGCCGCCAGACGCCGCTCTTGGCCCTCATCATCCCGGGGATGCTCGTCACCGTGATGGCCGGCTTTCGCAGAATGCTCGAGGTTTGGCCCGTGGTCGTGGTTAGCGGGGTCGCCTTCGCCGGGACGCAGTTCGTGGTGTCGAACGTTCTCGGGCCGGAGCTCGCCGACCTTCTGGCGGCCATCGTCACGGTCGTCGCCGTCATCGGGCTGCTGTCGTTCTGGCGCCCCTCAACGGAGTGGCACTTCGAGAACGAGCCGGCGGCGGCGGAAAGGGAGAGCTACGAGACGCCGCCGCTCGGGCGCACGCTCTACGCCTGGTCGCCGTTCATCATCATCGTGGCCCTGTTCCTTATCGTGCAGATACCCCCCATAAAGGACGCCGTGGGCTCCATCCAGACGGCCGTAAACTTCCCGAGCGCCGAGGTCAGCGAGACGACGGGGGCCCCGACAATTCCCTGGCCGGGCCTGAACGAGCAGATAGAGCAGCAGCCCCCCGTCGTCCCTGAGGCGGCCCCCTACTCGGCCACCTACTCGACCAACTGGCTCTCGGCGGCCGGCACCATCATCCTCATCGCCGACATCATTGCCCTGGCCTTCTTGAGGGTTGGGCCGGGCAGAGCCCTGCGCATCTACGGCCAGTCCCTCAACCAGCTCAAGTGGGCCATCCTCACGATCGCCTCGATCCTGGGCCTCGCCTACCTCCTGAACTACTCCGGCATGACCTTTACCCTCGGCCTCGCGTTCGCCTCGACGGGCTTTCTCTACGTCTTTTTCGCCTCGTTTATCGGGTGGCTCGGGGTGGCGCTGACGGGGTCGGACACGTCCTCGAACGCGCTGTTCGCGAACCTGCAGAAGGTGACGGCGCAGCAGATCGGGGTCAGCCCGAACCTGACGGTCGGGGCCAACTCCTCCGGCGGCGTGCTGGGGAAGATGATCTCGCCCCAGAACCTCGCCGTCGGCACGAGCGCCACGGGCCTGCAGGGCCGCGAGGGCGACCTCCTGCGCCTGGTGCTGAAATGGTCGATAGGGCTGACGGTCGTGATGTCGATACTGGTGGTGCTGCAGGCGACGGTGCTGAATTTCATGGT
>CAXTDD010000574.1:0-2711 GCA_964242955.1 uncultured Rubrobacteraceae bacterium
CAGCGCCTCGAAGAGCGGGAGGAACTTCTCGAACGCGGAGCCCCCCCGGTGGCGCGCCGCGGCGGGCACCGCGCGGCCGGCCACGGTCAGGCGGAAGACGAGCGAGCCCGCCTGGGCCGGGACGAGGGCCAGGCCCGTGGGCTCCGTGATCAGGGCGGCATCGGCCCGGTAGCCCGCGAGCACGGTCGCCAGGGTGCCCACCCCGGTGTCCTCCTCGCCCACCGTGGCCGCGACCGTGACGTCGCCGCGCAACACCACCCCGCGCGTCCCGAGCGCATCCAAGGCCGCCACGATGGTCGCCAGCCCGCCCTTCATGTCGCAAGAGCCGCGACCGTACAGGAGATCCTCAACCACCTCACCGGAGAGCGGGTGGCGGGTCCAGGAGGCCGGGTCGCCGTTGCCCACCGTATCGACGTGCGCGTTCAGGAGCAACGAACGTCCCCCGCCGCCGCCGGCCCGCAGGCCGATAATGTTGGGGCGCCCCTCGAACCGGGTCTCCTCCCCGACGTGCTCCCTGTAGGGCGAGATCTGCTCGGCCGTGGCCTCGCAGCGCTCGACCGCCAGCCCGCACCGCAAGAACGCGTCTTCGACGACCCCCTGAACGGCGCCCTCCTCCCCACTCGGCGACGGCACGCGCACCAGGCTCTGCAGCAGGCGCACCGTCTCCCCACGACGCGCCCGGACGGCCCGGCGGATCTCCCCGAAAATCCCTTCTCCTACGCTCATCGGTTCCGCTCTCCCATCGAGGCCTACGGGTTGGAGGCCCGCGGCGCATTATGGACACAGCCGGCCGGCAGTCAAGCCCGCCGCTTCCGACCGCCGGAGACCCGGTACGTCGCGCGCAACATGGCCGGCCCCGATCCTCCACCAGACTCGGGCTTGGTGGTGCGCGCGATCCAGCCGTACCGGTGCCATTCTCGGAGGCGACTTCCTCGGGCGGAGATCCGGCCCGTGCGGCGGGTCCGTTTTGTTACCACAGTACTGCTCGTTTGGGTGCTGCACGGAGTGTAGTAAAGTGTTGTAGTTATGGGGACGCGGGCGTCGATAACGTTACACCAAACACCGGGTTGGGGTGAGGAGTACTGAGTAAGACTCGGCAGAGAGGTCGTCGACTGCCTGCTTACCGGCGACTCTCGGTGACGCTGCGCTCGCACATAGAGGGCGGGCGGTTCGAGAAAGGCGAGCGGTTGCCGACGGAGGCGGAGCTCGGCGAGAGGTACGGGGTCAGCCGGCACACGGTAAGGCAGGCGTTCCAGGATCTGGTCGCCGACGGCCTGGTGTATCGCGTCCCGGGTCGGGGCACTTTCGTCACCGAGTTCTCCAGGAGGGGCAAGTACCTGCGCTCTATCGGGACGCTCGAGGAGATGATGACGTGGGCCGGCACGGAGATGCGGGTGTTGAACCCGATAGAGATCGTGGAAGACGCCGAAGCTGCATCCCGCCTGGCGCTGCCGTCCTCGGAGATCGCGAGCCTCGCAGTCGTGAGGTTCTACGAAGGAACACCGCTGTTCGTGAGCCAGATCTCTCTTCCGCCCGGAATAGGGACCCGCATGCGAGAATCCGGCCTGCCGTCCGATGGACCCGGGACCGTTATCGGTAGCCTGGAGCGCTTCAATCCGCTTCCCGTGGCCGGGGCCAGCCTCGACATCACGGCCGTCCTCGCGCCCGCTAGAGTCGCGGCGTTGATGGACTGCGAGCCGGGGGAGCCGGTCCTGCGCATCGAGCGCCTCTTCTACGATACGGGCGGCACCCTCCTGGAGTTCGTCGTCTCGCACTACAACCCGAGGGAGAACTCCTACCGCATGGAGCTGCGGCGCCGAACCGCGGTCTGAGCGGGCCACACCGGTACCGGCCGCTACACATCGATTCCATCTACCGCCGCTTTGCGGAGTGCCGCTTGCGGGGACGGTGGCCTGACCGGCCGGCGCGTGGCCGGTGAGGTAGACGGCTTGCCCCTTCTTCCGGCGTGGGCGGCGTTGCGGGCCGTGGACGAAGGCGGCCTGCGCCCCGGACGTGCTAACAGGTCGTACCCTCGCCTACTCCGTGTCGTTCAGATCCCCCTGCCGCCGTCAACCGGGAGGACCGCCCCCGTGATGAACGCAGCTTCGTCGGATGCCAGGTACAGGGCCGCCGAAGCCACGTCCGCCGGGGTCGCGAGCCTGCCGAGCGGGATCGTCGAGACGAAAGCCGCCCGCCCCTCCTCCGGGTCCCGGTCCCCGACGAACGTTTGGAGCATCGGCGTGTCGGTGGCGACCGGGGCCAGGCAGTTGACGCGGATGTTGTCGTCGGCCAACTCGACCGCCAGCGTCCGCGCGAGGTGTATGGCCGCCGCTTTCGACGCGGCGTAGGCCGTGAACCCGGGGCGGGCCCTCACCCCCATGACCGAGGCGGTCACGACGATCGAGCCGCCGCGGTCCCTCATCGCCCCGGCCCCCGCCCCCCCGGCCCCCACGCCGAGCGACCCGCCGCGGCCCCTCAGCGCCGGGACCGCGGCCCGCGAGCAGAGGAACACGCCCTTGACGTTGACCGCCAGCGCCCGGTCGAGCTCCTCCTCCGTGGTCTCCTCGACCGGGTGGGGAGGGTTGGTGTAACCGGCGTTGTTGAACAGGACGTCGAGCCCACCGTAGCGCTCGACCGCCGCCTCGACCATCGCCCGCGCGTCCTCGTCCCGCGTCACGTCGCAGCGGACGTGCGTCGCCTCTCCCCCACCC
>CAXTDD010000575.1:0-2708 GCA_964242955.1 uncultured Rubrobacteraceae bacterium
GTACCCGGCTGGCGCCTTTTCTTCGGCGGCTGGGACGCCGGGGTGCGTCTGGCCGAGACTTTGCGCGCGGCCGTCTACGCCCCCCCGGCCGCAGAGCGGACCGCCTTCCCGGAGGACCACCCGCTCTACCGCGGCGGGCTGCCCTTCGCCATCGGGCCGCTCTCGGAGAAGCTCCGGGGCCACGACGCGGTCGTGGTCTTTGGCGCGCCGGTGTTCCGCTACTACCCCCACGTGCCGGGCGACTACCTGCCGGACGGGACGCGGCTGTGGCAGCTGACCGACAACCCCGGCGAGGCGGCCCGCGCGCCGGTCGGCGAGGCGGTCCTGGGCGACCCGGTCCTCGCCCTGGAAGCCCTGGTCGGCATGCTCGAAGGGTACGCGACAGGCCGGAAGCCCCGTCCTTCCACGAAAGGCGCGGGCGAGTTGCCCGACCCTTCTTCCCCGCTCACGCCCGACGACCTCTTCGCCGCCCTCGACCGCGGGCGGCCCAAGGGGGCGGTGATGGTCCAGGAGTCGCCCTCCAACTGGGCGGCGCTCCACGAGCGTTGGAAGGTCACGGAGCCCGCCTCGTACTTCACGTTCGCGAGCGCGATCCTGGGCTTCGGCCTGCCCGCCGCCGTGGGGCTGGCGATGGCCGAGCGCGACACCGGGAGGAGCCGCCCCGTGGTCGCCGTCGTCGGGGACGGCTCGTTCCAGTACACGCCCCAGGCGCTCTGGACCGCCGTCCAGGAGCGCCTGCCCCTGTTCGTCGTCGTGCCCCGCAACGACGAGTACGCGATACTCAAAGCGTTCGCCGGGCGGCAGGATACGCCCGGCGTCCCAGGTCTCGACCTGCCGGGGTTGGATGCCGCGGGGATGGCGCGCTCCTACGGCTGCCACGCCCGGAGGGTCGAGGTTGCCGACGAGGTGGCGGCGGCGATGCGGGGGGCGTGGGACCGGAACGCGCCGACGGTACTGGAGGTGCCGGTCTCCAAATAAGGTCACCGTCCCGGCCGCGAGAACCCGCTGGGCCGCAAAAAGGGCGGGCTGAACATGATCCGAGATCAAAGGCAGGTTTTGACGTGAAAAGTTGCGACGTCAGGACACACTCTTCGGACCGCGGGTGGCGTCCGCACGGGATCGTCCGACGGAGGGGTCGGGGCCCGGCCGCGGCTTTCGACGGGGCGCGAACCTTCGGATACAGGCACGGCTCTTGGAACCCACAAACGCAAGGCCATTGCTGAGTTGGGGCGCGTCCGTAGTAAAATAGCGGGCATTAGTCAGGTGTTGCCGCGGCGTCTTGGACGCTTCTGGGCGGCGCACACCGCGCCCGCCGGTCCACCAGAGAGGCACCGTGACAGACACGATCGTTAGAGCAGGTGGAGGGAAAGCTGTCCGCGCTGACGCCTCGGTGGCCGGCACGCCGGATCCGCCGGACCACTCGGGCAGACCGCTGGGGTGGGAGGCCGTGACCGTGGCCCCCAGCGAGTCGCTGGGGTGGGACGGCGTGACGGCCGCGAGGTTCCGGTCGGCGCCGGGCGAGCACGACTTCCCGGCGGTACCCGAGGACATGGCCACCTTGTACCTGGGGCAGCCCGTACGCTCGGCGAGGTGGTCGGCCGATGGGAGGCGCGAGGGGACCGCGGTGAGGGGCGACGTCACGGTGAAGGCCTCCGGGCAGCCCGCCGGCTGGCGCTTCGACAAAGACGTGGACTTTTTCGTGATGCGCCTCGGGCGTGCCTTCCTGGGCCACGTGGCCTGGGAGAACGGGCTGGACGCCGGTGCGGTCGAGCTCCTCGCCAGCCTGGACCGGCGCGACGAGGCGGTGGAGCACATAGGCCTCGCCATGCTCGCCGAGATAGAGTCCGGGGGGGCCAGCGGCAAGGTCTACGGCGACGCCCTCTCCACCGCGCTGGCCTCGCACCTGCTGCGCAACCACGGCGCTTCCTCGCGGGCCGCGACGGACCAAGAGGGCGGTCTGACCCGGAGCGCCTTGCGGCGCGTGACCGATTTCGTGGGCGACAACCTCGCCAGAGATGTCGGGCTCGCCGAGATGGCCGCCGTGGCGAACCTGAGCCCTTACCACTTCTCGCGGCAGTTCAAGCGCTCGACCGGCCTCCCGCCTCACCGCTACGTGGTGCGGCGCCGGGTGGAGCGCGCCAGGGAGTTGCTCCAGAGGACCGATCTCTCCGTTGGCGACGTGGCCGACGCGGTCGGCTTCGCCCACCAGAGCCACCTCGCCCGCCACATGAGGCGCCGCTTCGGCGTCTCTCCTTCTTCACTCCGCCGTTAGGCGCCCGCGCGTTAGGCAAGTTCCCGTCCTGGACGGCCGGAAGGCAGACCGAAGAGCAAGATCGTGCTCAAAGTCGGCGCAAAGACAGCAATTCCGTGAGCGCCGTCGCGCCCTCGGGGTCGGATACTAGATCCAGGTAATCGGACCCGAAAGGAAGGGCGAAAGACGTTACGGACACCGCACCCGCCTATGAGGCGTCGGTTTCGGTAGGGCCGGTGGCATCGGCACCGGAACAAGAGCAGTCACGACCGGAGGGTCAAGACCCACCCAAGAAGGAGCAACCATGACATCAACCTGGTTTATCACCGGCGCGTCCCGCGGCTTCGGCCGGGAGCTGACCGAGCGGGCGCTCGAGCGGGGCGACCGCGTCGCGGCCACCGCACGCGGGCCCGAGCAGCTCGACGACCTGGCTGTCGAGCACGGCGACCGGCTCTGG
>CAXTDD010000576.1:0-2708 GCA_964242955.1 uncultured Rubrobacteraceae bacterium
GTACTGGTAGCGGGAAGGTACCGCGAAGTAGGAGAAGATCAGGGCGAAGACGAATACGTTGTCCACCGACAAACTCTTCTCGACGATGTAGCCGGCGAAGTACTCGCCGCCCCGTTCCGGCCCCGCCACGAGGAAGACGGCCCCGCCGAAAAGCAGCGCCAGCCCGATCCAGAACACGCTCAACAGGCTCGCCTGCCGGAACGAGATCTCGCGCGACCCCCGCCCGAGCACCAACAGGTCGAGCACCAGCAACCCGACGATGAGGGCCGTGAACCCGACCCATGCCCAGAGGGGAAAGACGCTCAACGAGCCACCCCCCGAAGGCGCGCGCCACGCAACGCTCCCGTCAACCTCGCGTACCCAGATACTCCGGACGGCGTCATGGCCCATCTCCCTTCAGACGGACCGCG
Organism: uncultured Rubrobacteraceae bacterium; assembly: GCA_964242955.1. GTDB lineage: Bacteria > Actinomycetota > Rubrobacteria > Rubrobacterales > Rubrobacteraceae > Rubrobacter_D. The sequence continues at coordinate 411 of CAXTDD010000576.1, forward strand.
GATGCGCTCTCGGCGAGCGGCCACGGCCAGGTTTCCCTGCGTGGTCTTGCCCGCCGCGCCGGAACGCGACTGCCCGGCCGGGAGCCTCAGGCTCCGTAATGTCGACCGGGACCACCCGCCTGGAGCGGGAGGCTACTCCCCATTGCCGATGAGTCTACTCAAAATTTCCTGCGGCGCAACAAGATGCCCTTTTTGCCGTACCATCGGCTCATTCTCAGAGAGCTACCCGAGGAGGAGAGCGTGAGCCCGAAGCCGGTGATACTCGACGTAGACCCGGGCCACGACGACGCCGTGGCCCTGATGATGGCCTGCGGCTCGCCGGGGTTGGACCTCCTAGCGGTGACCACCGTGGCCGGCAACGCGACGCTGCCGAAGACCACCCGCAACGCGCTGCGCGTGCTGTCCCTGATCGGACGCACGGACGTTCCCGTCGCCGCCGGCGCCTCCGAGCCGCTCGAACGGTCCCTCCGCACGGCCGAGAACATCCACGGCGAGAGCGGGATGGACGGGCCGGAGATCCCGGACGCCGCCTTCGAGCCGGACGCCCGCGGCGCCGTGGAGCTCATCGCCGACACGCTGCGCGGATCTCCCGAACCCATCGCCCTCATCCCGGTGGGTCCGCTCACCAACATAGCCGCGCTGCTGCGGGAGTATCCGGATCTGAAAGACAAAATCTCCCGCATCTCCATCATGGGCGGCAGCATGGGCCTCGGCAACACGACCCCCGCCGCGGAGTTCAACATCTACGTCGACCCCGAGGCCGCCCGCGAGGTCTTCGAGTCGGGCCTCCCCATCACGATGAGCGGCCTCGACGTCACCCACCAGGCCGGCGCCGGCGGGACCGAGCGCGAGCGCCTGCGGGACATCGGTGGCGTCGGCGGGGTGGTCGCCGGTTTTCTGGACTTCTTCGCCACGACCTACGAGCGGGTCTTCCGCTTCGACGCCCCGCCCCTGCACGACCCCGTCGCGGTCGCCGCGATCCTCGAGCCGGACCTGCTGGAGACGCGGCCCATGAACGTGCAGGTCGAGTGCGAGAGCGACCTCACCCGCGGCGAGACGGTCTGCGATTTCCACGGCGTCACGGGCAACCCCCCGAACGCCGACGTCGGCCTCAAGCTGGACAGGGAAGGCTTCTTCGACCTGCTGCACGATTCCCTGCGACGCCTGTAGGGGCGTTTCGCGAAACGCCCGCGCGGACCTACAACGGTTGCGATGCAACACCCGGACGGCCCGTAGGATACCCGGCACACGCGAACCCTTGGTCCAAAACCGGTGCGATCCATCCCCACGCTCGACGTCCGGTGCGCCGGCCCTGCCACGACGACGCCTACCCTTTGAGCCTTGCCTCCCGCAACGAGCGCACGACGAAAGCGTCGAACTCCAAAAGGGTCGGTACGTCGCCCGGTGAAAGCTCGAGCTCGGAGTGGTCTATGGAAGGCGTGACGGTGACGCGGAGGTCCGGCGCGATGCCCTCCAGCGCGCGGGACTCGGAGGCCGGGAAGTACTTGTCATGCGGGCCCGTCGCCACCTCGACGGGGGACCGTATGCGCCCGGTCCCCGCGAGGGGTGAGAAGGTCCCCAGGTCTTCCCTTACCCCATCCGGCAGCGCCCCGTAGAGTTCGTCGAAGCGGTTCGGATCCCTGTTGGCGAGCAGCGCGACGACGTCCGTGGCCTCCGGCCCGAGATCCTCGGTCCGGCGCAGGCGGAGGCCGCCAAGGGGGTTCCGGGCTTCCCGGCCTACGTTCTCTATATCCGACAGCAGAACTCGCCGGTCCTCGCCGGGCGGTAGGGCGGAGATCGTGGATCGGGCGACGACGTAGGAGAGGAAGGGGGCGGCGTCGTGGCGGGCGAAGTCCCCTTCTTCCTTCTCGTAGGAGCCGGTGGTGGCGACGTTCAGGACGGTGCGGATATCGGCGTAGGGGGCGACGCCGGCGACGAGGGAGACGCGTTCTCCAACGTCCGGACGCTCGGCGGCGAGAATGGAGAGGGTGGCCCCGGTCGAGATGCCGACGAGGGCTACCCCCCCGTCTTCGGCGTTGGGACGCTCGGAGACGGCGCGGGCCACCGCGGCGGTCTCGGCGACGGTATCGGGCGAGATCCTGTCCTCCATCAGCCCCGGCAGGTCGGGCAGGACCACCAGGTACCCGGCCCTGGCGAAGCCCTCGGCCAGCCGCCGCGCCTCCGGCAGCCGGCGGCCCTCGGGCACCGTCCCGTTGACGAAGAACACCGCCGGCCACGGCCCCTCCCCCCCCGGCCTCACCACCCGCGCCCGGTTGCCGGCGATCGTCGCGTCGTCGA
>CAXTDD010000577.1:0-2707 GCA_964242955.1 uncultured Rubrobacteraceae bacterium
AATGTCTGGGACGCATAGCGGGACTTGGGCTGGCCGCGGCACACCAGGCCAACAATAGCGCGCCGTATGTCTGCGGCGGAGCCTGGCAGAGACGGCGAACCTCGAGCTGCCGGAAAGCGTACTCGACCGCTGCGCGGGCGCATGACCACGCGTCGGTGCACCATGCAAGCTCTACTTATCCTCCCTGAGTTCGGTTCGTTCTTACGATGCTGCCTCACCTTTCGTGCGCCGTGCCAGCCTCGCGATCTCGTCGGCGCGGCGTCCCAGCGCCTCGCGGAGCTCGGGCGGCTTCCTCACCACGAACGGGAAGGACAGCCCCGCAAGGAGGCGGGTCGTCCCGTCCAGGTTGTCCGTGGTGCCGCGCATCAGCACCCCGCCCTCCGCCTCCTCCAGGAAGGCCAGCATCGGCGGCACCTGCTCCCTGGCCTCCTCCATGCCCGTCTCCAGCAGGACCTCTATCTTCCACCTCCCGTTCGCGCCCGCCAGCGTCCGCAGCACCGCGCCCGGCTCATCCAGCCAGGCGGGGCGCTCGAAGGGCCCGTCCAGGATCTCCGCCCCGAGCACGCGGTCGAGCCGGAAGAGGCGCGCGTCCTCTCGCAGGTGGTCGAGCCCGAACAGGTACCAGCGACCCTCCCTCTGCAGCAGGGCGTAGGGGTCGACCGTCCTCGAAGTCTCCTCGCGTCGGACGGAACGGTACCGCAGCCGGACCCGCTGGCTTCGGCCCGTCGCGCCGGCCAGCTCCGAGACCGCCCCGACGTCCGGCGGGGACGCGGGCGGCCCCACCGACAGGGTCACGGTCCGCTCCAGCGCCCTCAGGCGCCCCTGCAGCCCCTCCGGCATCACCCGCTCGACCTTCGCCAAAGCGCCCTCCACGGCCGGCGCGATACCCGAGAGCCCGAGCTGGCGCGCCGCCAGGAGCCCAAGCGACAGTCCGAGCGCCTCCTCGTCCGTGAACATCATCGGCGGCATCCTGTACCCGCGCCCCATATAATAGGCGCCGTAGCGGCCCCGCTCGGCCTCCACGGGTATCCCCATCTCCCGCAGGGTCTCGACGTAGCGGCGCGCCGTGCGCCGGTCCACCTCCAGCCTCCTGGCGAGCTCCGCCCCCGTCATCCTGCGCGCCTGCAGTAGCTCGAGCGCCGTCAACACCTTCGCCGCGGGGCGGTGCATCGCGCCTCCTTCCTGTCGACCCGGTAACACGTTCCGACGTTTTTTGAGCCCCTTCAAATGGGTCGGAGTCTGCCCTATTACGCAGGTACCATCAAGGCGGCAGAGAAACGAAAGGAGAGAAAGAATGGCGATGAGCACCAAAGCAGGGGAAGGCAATGAATTGATTCTGGTAACCGGAGCGACCGGCACCATAGGACGCCCCCTCATCGACGCGCTCGTCGAGGAGGGTGCCGACGTCCGCGCCGTCACCCGCAACCCGCGGGCCGCAGACCTGCCCGCCGAAGTGGAGATCGTCGAAGGCGACCCGTCCAGGCCCGAGACGATCGCCCCCTTCCTGGAGGGCGTCACTGGCTTGTTCCTTAACCCGCGCGCCGTCGGGGAGGACGCCGCCGGTGAACTGCTGGCGCTAGCCCAGGAACATGGGGTGAAGCGGGTGGTGGTGCTGTCGGCGATCAACGTCGACGATGCCCCCGACGAGCAGCCGTCCCGCTACAACGGGGACAGGAACAAGGAGGTCGAGGAGGCCGCCGTCGCGAGCGGCCTGGAGTGGGTCAGCCTGCGCCCCAACTCCTTCGCCGCCAACACCCTCCTGTCGTGGGGCGCCCAGATCCGCGCCGGCGACACCGTTCGCGGCCCGTACGCGGTCTCCGCCGAGTCACTGACCCACGAGCGGGACGTGGCCGGCGTGGGCGTCCGCGCGCTGCTCTCCGACGGGCTGGCCGGCAGTAAGCTGGAGCTGACCGGCCCGCAATCCCTCACCCAAGAGGAGATGGTCGTCATCATCGGCGACGTGATCGGCAGGCCGCTGCGATACGAGGAAGTCCCGCCGGAGGCGGTCGCGCAAGGCATGGTCCGGCGCGGTCTCCCCGAGCCGTTCGTCGGGGCCCTGATGGCCAGGTACGCGGGGGGGGTCGGGCGGCCAGCGCCCGTCACCGGCGGGGTGGAAAAGGTTCTCGGCCGCCCCGCGCTAGCCTACGCCGAGTGGGTCGCCGACCACGCCGACGCCTTCCGGAGCTGACGCGACGGCGATCATGACCGGCTGGCGGGGAGGCACGACTCGTTACCGAGTATCCGCGAGAGGCGTGGCCGAAAAGCCCCGTTCTTCGCCGACCGGGACAGCTTCCGACCCCGGTTGCCCTCGGCGCACCGCCACCGATCGCCATGTCCGCGACACCAGGCCGCAGAGGATCGTGCCCCACAGGAGAGCTCCCGAGAAGGCCTTCACGCGCGTCTCTGCCAGGCCTTGCCGCAGCCATACGGCGCGCTATTTGTGGCCGAGTCTAGCCGCGGAGGCCGGTTTGTGTCATCCTTTCCCACCCGCGGCGAAGAGTGGCGCGGGGCGACGATGCGGGGGGTTTCGACATCGGTGGCATCCCACGCGAGCTTGGCCCGCGGCGCCCGTAAGGGACGATCTGGCGGCCAGCCTAAGTCTCGCTATGCGCCCCAGACATTACGGCGAGGTTTGCCCCTCAGGCCTCCCGGCGGCTTCGAGGCGCGAAAGCGGCGCCGACCAGTCGAACGGCCTCTTCGATCACCC
>CAXTDD010000578.1:0-2702 GCA_964242955.1 uncultured Rubrobacteraceae bacterium
GTTGCCAGGTCGCGAACCGCTGTTCGCCGTAGACCAGCGGGGGCGGGTCCAAGTCGAGGTCCGCGTCCTCGACGTGGCCGACGAAGACCCAGTGGTCCCCCGCCTCCACGGGCCGCCAGACGCGGCAGGCGACGTGGGCCGAGCAGTCCCTGTAGAGGATGGGTCCGCCGCTGGATCCGTGCGGCGACCCGTAGTCGAGGTCGCTGAACTTGTCGGGGCTCTTGGAGGCGAAACGCAGGGCCAGCTCCTCGTGGCCGGCGGCCAGGAAGTTCACGGTAAAAGCGTTGCTGTGCCGGATCGCCGGCAGCGTCGTTGACTCCTTGTCCACGCAGACCAGGACCAGCGGCGGCGACATGGATACCGAGCAGAAAGCGCTGACCGTCAGCCCCTGCGGGGCGCCGTCCTCGCCGTAGGCGGTCACCACCGTCACGCCCGCGGGAAAGCGGGCCATGATGCTGCGGAAAAGGTCGGGGTCTACCGGTTGCGCGGGACCGGGGTCGTTGGTGGGCCCGTCGGCGGGCCCCCTGTCGCTGGTCATCCTTGCGCGCTCCTCTCGGTCTCCCTCGGTTCACCCCGGGGTTGGCCGTACTCCCGCAGGATCCTCTCCCGCTCCTCCTCGTCGTCGAAGACGGTCTCCGTGTCGAAGCCCACGCCGCCCCGGCTCTTCGGGAAAGCGTTGACCACGCCCTGGTGTTTCTCGGGGAGCGCGGCGTAGAGCTTCTCGGCCTCATCGGAGGGCAGGACCTCCAGCTCGTCCCTCTCGCCGTGGCGCTGGACGAAGTAGTCCGAGTTGTTGGCGCGAAACAGGAAGACGGCCTCGTCGTCCGAGGCGATCAGGCGCGCCAGCGCCGTCCTGTAGCGCTCGCCGTCGACGACCTCGCTCATGTTCTTCGGTGCGGTCATGGTCTCCTCGTGCGGTTCGTGGTTGGGCGATTGTCGATGGGACGTCCCACCGGGGCGTCTCTCCGGGTTCGCGGATGCCGGAAGCGTTCGATCGGGCTCCTTACTCGTTCGCTGATAGGGATTCCCTGCGGATGCTCGGGCCGGCGGAGCCGACGAGGCGATCCGTCGATCGCCCCGCGAACTCCACGACGGCGTCCGCCAGTTGTTGCAGGCTGCGTATGACCCCTTCGCTGACCAGGGTCCCGTTCTCGTAGTCCTCGTTCTTGGCGTAGACGCCGCCGGGCAGGGCGAGGCCCTGGAAGAAGCCGATCAGGGGCTTCAGCTCGTGCTCGATAGCGAGAAAGTGGTGGTCGCTGCCGCCCGTGGCGACGATGCCGACGGGCTTGCCGTGGATAGCGTCGTTGGGGATCAGGTCGAAGACGTTCTTCAAGATCCCCGTGTAGGTGGCCCGGTACATGGGCGTGCCCACGATCAGGGCGTCGGCCTCGACGATTTTGTCTATGACCTTTCTGGTGTCGCCCTCGTACTTTGCGGGGTCCCTGCCGTCGCAGAACCGGACGTCGTAGTCGCGGACGTTGACGATCTCCGTCTCGACGGACGGGTGCGCGTCGTTGACGTGCTCGACGGCCTTCTCGATGGCGAGCAGGGTCTTCGACCTCTCGGTCGGGCTCCCGGATAGACCGATCAACTTCATGTCTTCTCCCTTTCTCTGTTTACTCCGCCACCGCCGGGACCCGCCGGTACTTGGCCCCCGGATGGTCCTCGCGCAGCCGCTTGACTCCGACCCCGTAGATGTTCTCGCGCATCGTGCTTCCCTCGTACGCGGCGCCAACGCGCCCCCTCCGCCGCAGCTCGGGCACGACGAGGTCCACAAAGTCCCGGAAAGTGCCCGGCGTGGTCACGTACGCGAGGTTGAAACCGTCCACGCCAGCCTCCTCCACCCAGCGCTCCATCTCGTCGGCGATCGTCGCCGGAGATCCGACAGCGACGGGCCCCCGGCCCCCGATGCCGACGAACTCCGCGATGGCCTTCGGCGTCCATTTGCGCGAGGGGTCGGCCTTGGTGAAGGCGTGGACCGCGGAGCGCATGGCGTCGTTCTCTACGTACTCGAGCGGCTGGTCCGGACGGTACTCGGACATGTCCAGCCCGCTCCACCCGCTGAAGAGCGCGAGCGCCCCGTCGTAGGAGACGTAGGAGACGTACTCCTCGTACTTTTTCCGCGCCTCCTCGTCCGACGCGGCGACGATGGGTGTCAGCATCGAGAAGAACTTGAGGCTGTCGGGGTCGCGGCCCTCCCCGGCGGCCAGCCTGCGGGTGTCGTCCACGTACTGGCGCACGACGGCGGGGTCGTAGGCGTTGGTGAAGATGCACTCGGCGTGACGGGCGGCGAAGGCCCGGCCCCGGGGCGAGGCCCCGGCCTGGTAGAGGACCGGGGTGCGCTGGGGCGAGGGCTCCGAGAGGTGCATACCCGGCACGTCGAAGTAGTTGCCCGCGTGGCCGATGGGATGGACCTTCGCCGGGTCGGCGAAGACGCGCCGTTCCTTGTCGCGCAGGACGGCGTCGTCCTCCCAGGAGCCCTCCCAGAGCTTGTAGCAGATCTCCAGGTACTCCTCGGCTAGCTCGTAGCGCTCGTCGTGAGGGACCTGGCGCTTGAGCCCCAGGTTGCGGGCCGCGTTCTCCAGGTAGGAGGTCACGATGTTCCAGGCGACCCGGCCCTTGGTGAGGTGGTCCAGCGTCGCCATCCTGCGGGCGAAGGCGTAGGGGTGCTCGTAGGTCAGCGAGACCGTCACGCCGAAGCC
>CAXTDD010000579.1:0-2702 GCA_964242955.1 uncultured Rubrobacteraceae bacterium
TTGGCAGATCTCGCGGGGCGTCTCGGCGTGCGCAAGCCCTCGCTCTACAATCACGTGGCGGGGATCGGGGATCTCAGGCGCGAGCTGGCCCTCGTCGGGACGCGGGAGCTGGGCCTGATCCTGGCCCGCGCCGCCGCCGGTAAGGCCGGCGACGACGGGCTGTTCGCCCTCGCCGAGGCTTACCGCGCCTTCGTCAAGGAACGCCCCGGGCTCTACGAGGCCACCGTCAGGTCTTACCGGCTCTCGTACCCCGACGACCCCGAGCTGGGTGTAGCCGAGGCCGAGGCGTTCGGGCCGGTTCTCGCCGTGCTCGCCTCCTGCGGCGTGGGCGGCGGGGAAGAAGCGCTGCACGCGGCGAGGGGCTTGAGGAGCGTGGCCCACGGCTTCGCCACTCTCGAGGAGGCCGGGGGCTTCGGCATAAACCTGGACCCGGACGAGAGCTTCCGCCGCCTGGTGCGCGCCTTTGCCGATGGGCTCCTGTCCGGGGCGCGAGAAGCTTGAAACGTCCCGCGGGGAAGAGAGAAAAGGCCGAAACCGAAGCTCCGACCTTTTCCCGACAAACACGCGCTAGAGGCGTCAGTTCAACGACACCTCAGAATCCCGGAGTTCCCTAAGCCGGATCCACCGCGCCCACGTAGCCGGGGACGAGCGAGATCGGGGTCTCGGTCACCGTCCCGTAGTAGGTCGAGGCGTGGATGACGGTGCCGTTGCCGGTCGCTATGCCGACGTGCGAGATGCCGTAGCCGGCCTCGTCGAAGAAGACGAGATCGCCTGCCGCCGCCCCGGAAGGCACGCCGTAACCGTACTGGGTGGCCGGGTTGTCGGGCAGGGACACGCCGAGGTTGGCGTAGACGGCCGAGGTGAAGCCGGAGCAGTCAAGCCCCCCGGCGCCGTAGGGCGTCCCGATGTATGACCGCGCCTCGGCCACGGCCGCCTCACCGGCCACCTGGGCCGACGCCTCCGACGGCGAGACCGCCACGATCGCCGCCGACAGCAAGGCGCACGAGAACAGGGCAACAACGAACTTTCGCATGGAGATCCCCCTCCAATTACTTTGCTTGCAACTACTTGCTACTACAGGCGGTGGATGGTAACAGAGATCCGGACGAGGTCAAGGATTGGATACAACGTGGTTTTTGGCATCGTGGGACGTACCCGGTCTTGCCCCTGGTGGACCTCCCGCCGGATAATGTGTCCTGTAGCGGAAGCGAAGAGTCATGGAGCGTGAAGCTTGCACGTCTACAGCGACCCGGCCCTGGAGCGCCACGTCAACGAGCTCTCCGGCGTCGAGGCCCCTCGGAGGTTGCCGGCAGCCGTGGCCGGGATCGAGGCGGCCGAACGGTCCGGCGCGCCCATCGAGCGCCGTCCCTGCTCCCCCGCCCCGGACGAAGTTCTCCTGAGGGTCCACACCGGGGGCTACATCGACTACCTGAAGGAGCTCTCCGGCGCGGGAGGCGGCTACCTGGATCCCGACACCGCGATGGGTCCGGACTCCTTCGAGGTGGCCGCGCTCGCGAGCGGGGCGGCCTGCGCGGCGGTAGATAGCGCCCTCGGCGGGGAGGCGTCTTTTGCCGTGGTCCGGCCCCCGGGACACCACGCCGGCGCCGACTACGCGATGGGCTTCTGCCTCCTCAACCACGCCGCCGTCGCCGCCGCCCACGCCCGCGCGCTCGGGGTCGAGAGGGTCGCCGTCCTGGACTGGGACGTCCACCACGGCAACGGCACCCAGGACATCTTCTACTCCGTCGAGAACGTGCTTTACCTCTCCACCCACCTCAGCCCCTTCTACCCCCGTACGGGCAAGCCCGGAGAGGTCGGCGAAGGGCCGGGGCGAGGGTTCACCGTCAACGTGCCGCTCCCGGTCCGTTCCGGGGAGGACGCGTACGCGGCGGCGTTCGCCGGGGTGCTCTTGCCCGTCCTGCGCGAGTACGAGCCCGGCGCCGTGATCGTCTCGGCCGGCTACGACGCCCACGCGGCGGACCCGCTCGGGGGCATGGTACTTGAGGCCGACTCCTTCGGACGGTTCGCCGCCCTGATCTCGGCCGTCTGCCGCGAGATGGGCGCTCCCCCTCCGGCCTTCGTTCTCGAAGGCGGCTACGACCTCGGCGCGCTCCGCGACAGCGTCGCCGCGACCGTCGTCGGGGCCCATGAGGAGCCGCCGGCCCGGGAGTACGCTGGCGATGTCCGCCCGGTCGAGGAGAGCCGCGCGGCCCTCTCCCCGTTCTGGAAGAGCCTCGGGTAGGTCGGGTTTGCGCCGGTTGACCGGCATTTTCGGCGGGGGACCGGCGTTCGTGGACCGGAGGGACGCCGGCAGGAAGCTGGCCGAAAGACTGGAGCATTACCGGGACGGGCGGCCCATCGTGTTCGCCCTGCCGCGTGGGGGCGTGCCGGTCGGGTACGAGGGCGCGCGAATCCTCGGGGCGCCGCTCGACGTGAGCGGCGCCCGCAAGCTCGGCGCCCCCGACCAGCCCGAGTTCGGCATCGGCGCGGTGGCGCCCGGCGGCGTCCGCGTCCTAAACCAGGGAGCCGTGGCCCGGCTCGGCATCCCGGATGACTACCTCGACCGCGTCACGGAGAGAGAGCTCGCCGAGGTGGAGCGAAGACTGGGGCATTTTCGCGGTGACCGACCGGAACCCGCCGTGGCCGGGCGCCCCGCCCGACACCTCCCCCCCCGCCACCCCCCCCCCGGGGCCCCCCCGGCC
>CAXTDD010000580.1:0-2698 GCA_964242955.1 uncultured Rubrobacteraceae bacterium
GGGGTAAGATGTGGGAGATGAGGCTTTTGCGGTTCATCCTGCCGAACTTTGGCGCCGGGAGCCGGCCTTCGCACGCGTGGGAGCGGTGGCTGTGGGCGTGGGACGGCATCTTCTACGCGCTCCTGGCCGCGGCCCTCGTTTCGAGCCTTATGGACCGCAACCTCTCCGGCGCGGCGCGGCTCGTGGCCGTCGTTCTGAGCGCGGCCTGGGGCGGCCTGTACTGGTTCACGGCGGTCAGACGCGCGGGCCGGAATCAGTCGACGGGCCGGATGCTCCTCTACGTGGCGGCGGCGGTCGCGTTCATCGCCGTGCTGACGCGGGTGCACCCGATGTACCAGATCCTCACCTTCGCCGTCTTCATGCAGGTCTTCCTCTTCCTGCCGGTGCGCTGGTCGGTGCCCGTCTCGATCTCGCTGTCCATCCTGGCCGGCGCCGACGGCATCCGCCAATCGCCCGAGGACGCCTTCGGCATAGTGCTCACGGGGGTCATCACGCTCGGGTTCGCGCTCTTTTTGACCCTCTGGATCGAGTCGATCATCAACCAGAGCGAGGATCGCCAGCGCCTGATCGAAGAACTGGAGACCACCCGCAAGGACCTCGCGACCGCCGAACGCGAGGCCGGCGTCCTCCAGGAACGCAGCCGCCTGGCACAGGAGATCCACGACACTTTGGCCCAGGGCTTCGTCTCCATCGTCACCCAACTGGAAACCGCGGACAAACGCCTCTCCCCCGACGAGCCCTCCGTCCGGGACCAGCTCGACCGCGCCCGCGCCACGGCCCGCGAAGGCCTCTCAGAATCCCGACGCCTGGTCCGCGCCCTCCGCCCCGAACTGCTCGAAGGCGCCTCGCTCCCCGAAGCCCTCCAACGCCTCGCCGCCCGCTGGTCCGAAACGTCCGGCACGCCGGCCAGCCTCACCATAACCGGCGCGCCGCGCCCCCTTTCCATGCCGGTCGAGGTGACGCTGCTGCGCGCCGCCCAGGAGTCCCTCCAGAACGTTCAGCGGCACGCCCGAGCGGAGTCCGTGGACCTCACGCTCTCGTGCATGGAGAGCCTGGTAGTGCTCGACGTCCACGACGACGGCGCCGGCCTCGGGGCGAACGGCAGCGGACAAAACGGCGACGGCTTCGGCCTGCGCGCGATGAGGGAACGCATAGAGCAACTCGGCGGCAGGCTCCTGATCGAGAGCTTCAAGGGCGAGGGCACCACGGTAGTCGTGGAGTTGCCGGTAGAGGCTTCAGGTTTCAGGCATCAGGCTTCGGGTAAAGACATGGAGCAGACACCAGGCCAGCAGAACCAGGCCGACTCCACGAGCCAGCGAACAAACCGGGGCCATGCCCCGAGCAGCCCAAATCTGGAGCCTCAAAACCTGAAGCCTGATGCCTGAAACCTCCAAGATCCGTGTCCTCATCGTGGACGACCATCCTGTCGTGCGCGCCGGCCTCAAGGACATACTCTCGGGCGAGCCGGACATCGAGGTCGTCGGTGAGGCCGGCGACGGCTCCGAGGCTCTGGCCCTGATCGAGAGACTCGGCCCCGACGTGGCGCTGATGGACCTCAGGATGCCGGGCGTGGACGGCGTCGAGGCGATCGCCGGGATCTTGAAGGACCATCCGCGCACGCACGTCCTGGTCCTCACGACCTACGACTCGGACGCGGACATCCTGCGGGCCGTCGAGGCGGGCGCGACGGGCTACCTGCTGAAGGACACCCCGCGCGACGAACTCTACGACGCCGTGCGGGCCACCGCGAAGGGACGTTCGGTGCTCGCCCCCGTCGTCACCACCCGGTTGATGAAGAAGATGCGCGAGCCGGCGGGCGAGAAGCTCAGCGAGCGCGAGACCGAGGTGCTCACCCTCGTCGCCAGGGGGCTCTCCAACCGCGAGATCGCGCGCAGGCTCCACATCAGCGAGGCTACCGTGAAGACGCACCTGATCCACGTCTTCACCAAACTCGACGTCGCCGACCGCACCGCCGCCGTCACCGTCGCGCTGGAGCGGGGCGTCATCCGTCTCGGCGCCTGAGCGCGCGTTCCGGAGGGACCGTATCGTCCGCCGTCTTTACCGGATCACCGCCAGGGCCGCCGGTTCGACGCGGAACGTCATCGGCAGGCTGCCCCAGACCTCGCCGTCTATCTGCACCGGGACGCGCGCGCCGCGGGCGGCCGGGGACTTGGCGAGGACGCCTTGGGCCGCGAACGACTTCATCTTCTGATCGAGGGGTTTCTTCGCCAGGAGGCGGGCCAGGACGTCGGCCCGCAGCAGGTGGCCCACCTTCTCGACGAGGACGACCTCCAGCCCGCCGCTCCGCAGGGAGGCGTCTTCGGCCGTCTCGAATTCTCCCCCGTAGTAGCGGCCGTTGGCGACGACGGCGAACTGGGCGACGTGGGTGGTGTTCCCGTCCACGATCTGCAAATCCGGCAACCCGCCCCGAAAGTACACCTTGAGCGCGACGAGCGGGAAGGCGAGCGACCTCAGGTAGCGTTTGAGCCGTGGTCCTACCTCGTCGATGACGTCGGCATCAAAGCCGATGCCGGCCATGCACGCGAAGCGGCGTTCGGTCCCCTCCCCGTCGGTCGCCACCCCGACGTCCATCCGGGCGGCCGTACCGGTCAGGATCCTCTCGCACGCGGCCTCCGGCTTCAGCGGCAGCCCGAGCTCCCGCGCCAGCACGTTCGCCGTGCCGAGCGGCAGGATGCCC
>CAXTDD010000581.1:0-2696 GCA_964242955.1 uncultured Rubrobacteraceae bacterium
TCATGCAGGTTGGTTCGCACGTCGGTCTACAAAGGGTCGAGCTTGTAACTTGGCCCCCTACTTTTTCCTGCAAACGACCTTTTTTGGCTACGAGTTGACTTGTAGTGAGGGTGATTGGCTATCATACGCGGGCACACGATTGGGCCAGAACGGGGGTAAGGGGTTTGAGCGAAGCGAGGGGCGGGCGCAGATTTAACTCGGCGACGGACGAGGAGATCCTGAACGCCGAGGTCGCCGACTCCTACTTCCACCGAACGATGGAGGTTTTGCGGGCCCGCGGCCTGGAAGACGCCCCGGTCCACGCGGAGCTCGCGTACAAGACCTCCGACCCCGACGCGTGGTTCGTCGTCGCCGGACTGGACGAGGTGGCCCACCTCTTCGCGGAGATCCCGGTAGAGGTGCGGGCCGTGCCGGAGGGTACGATCTGCCGCCCGCACGAGCCGGTGTTGACGATCTCGGGCCCCTATGGGGCCTTCGCCGAGCACGAGACGGCCCTGCTCGGGCTGCTGTGCCAGGCGTCGGGCGTTGCGACGGGTGCGGCGCGTTGCCGGTTGGCGGCCGGGGAGAGGCCCGTCATCTCCTTCGGGGCGCGCAGGATGCACCCTGCCATCGTGCCCATGATCGAGCGCTCCGCCTACCTCGGCGGGTGCGACAAGGTAGCCGTGGACCTGGCCGTCGGACGCATGGGCATACCCGCCACGGGCACCACCCCGCACGCGCTCGTCTTGATGATCGGCTCGACCGCCGAGGCCGCCAAGGCGTTCGACGAGACCATGGGCCCGGAGGTCCCCCGCACGATAATCATCGACACCTTCGACGACGAGAAGTTCGGGGCGCTGCTGGCGGCGCGGGCGATACCGGAGGAGATCTCCGCGATCAGGATGGACACGCCGGGCAATCGGCGCGGCGATTTCCGCGACCTGATGAGCGAGGTGCGGTGGGAGCTCGACCGTCACGGGTTCGGTCACGTCGAGATCTTCGCCTCCGGCGGCATCGACGTCGAATACATCCTCCACCTGAACCCCGTCTGCGACGCTTATGGCGTCGGCGGCGCCATCGCGGACGCACCCATGATCGACTACTCCCTGGACATCGTCGAGGTGAAGGGCGAGGACCGCTCCAAACGCGGCAAACGCGGCGGTCGCAAACGCCTCCTCGAACTGAGGGACGGCTCCCGAACTATCCTGCCGGAGAACGCGCCAGCCCCGGACGGCGCCCGAGACGTCCTGCGTCCCATCGAGGAGACCCTCGAAGAGCCGGACGTCCACGTCCCGCGCGAGCGTGTGCTGGCCCAACTGGCTTCGGGGGATTTCCCCCTCTAGCTCGACACCTCCTGGCGCCTGGCTCAAATGGGCTAGGCTGACCTCATCCGTTATGGCGAGCGAAATTTGGTCCTTTTGGCGCATGCCGTCCCGGGCTCGCTGCGGCACCATTACTGCCAGAGCACGCACGAGCGAGAGGAAAAGCCATGGGCGACACGGCTTCGGAGACCAACCCCCTCACCTGTCCCTTTTGCGAGGCGGCGCCCCTGGGCGACTTCGGCCGCAACTCGGCCCGCTGCACGGCGTGCGGCGGCATCCTCGGGGGCGAGTTCCTGCAGATGCTCCGGGGCATCGCGGCGCTGCCCGACGCCCACGGCCTGCACGCCTGCGAGTGCGACCACCCGGAGATGCGCCTCCTCCCCGACGGCGTCTACCGCTGCCCGGCCTGCGGCGCGGAGATCCTCCCACTCTCGGCGGCCACGATCTCGTGGAAGGCGCCAGGAAAGACCGAGGCCTACTGCCAGGGCTGGCTCGACGGACGCTTCGGCGAGCGGGAACTCTTCCCGCAGAGCCGCCGGCTGGCGCGCTGGAGCACGGCGCCCGAGCGTCTCGACTACTACCGCGGCCACCGCGCCGGAGATGAAGCCCGTACCGGCAAGAACCGGCTTATAGAAGCATCTTGAGGTAGCTTTTAGCAGTTAGCCTTTAGCTCTTAGCTTTTGGCTTTCAGCACGTTTTGATGGCCGCGGCAGGTGGCGTTCGGGTAGAGATCGTGCCTCTTTGAAGAGCACAACGGAGACGTCGGTCAAGGTCCGCTTGAGACTATGACGAGATAGTAGCTGCATTCTCCGGGTCCCGCGTTGTCGAAGCGGTGCGGGACGTCGGCCTCGAAGAAGACGGCGTCGCCCTCGGCGAGGAGGTGCTCTTCGCCGCCGAGGGTGGCCTTTAGCTCGCCTTTTTCTACGACGATGTACTCCTCGACCCCGCGCCGGTGCGGCGGGAACTCGCCCGAGGTGGAGCCTTCGGGCACGACGTTGCGGATGAACTCCGTGGTCCGGCCTCCGAAGGAGGGAGAGAGCAACTGCCGCTCGAAGCCGGTATCGGGGTCGCGCATGACCATCCGGCGCCTTCGCGGCACGACGACCACCTCCCGCCGGTCCTCCGTGCCCGCGAGTTGGGAGAGGGTTACCTCCAACCCCTCGGCCAGCCTGGCGGCGACGACCAACGTGGGGTTCTTCTCGCCGCGCTCTAGCTTGGAGATCATGGCCCGGCTCACACCAGAGCGGCCCGCCAAATCCTGGAGCGTCAACCCCTTTCCCTTGCGCAAGTCCTTGACGCGCGCGCCGAGCCGCCCGGAGGAGACCGCCTCCACCACCCCAGATACCGCCGTTGCACCACCCTCGGTCATTTGGTAGAAGATATTCTATTATCGTA
>CAXTDD010000582.1:0-2689 GCA_964242955.1 uncultured Rubrobacteraceae bacterium
GGGGCGGGGGCGTCGAGGTGTTCGCGCCGGACCTGAGCGTGGGGGTCGGCGACGTCGTGCGGGTGGACGGTGAGATCTCGCCTCCGGAGGTTGGGGAAGACGGCTTTGACTACGGGCGTTACCTCTCCACGAAGAGGATCAGCGCGGTCGTGGAGGCGACGGGTGTCTACCCGGTGGGGGAGGAGCGGGGTTGGATCGGCCGCGTCCACCGCCGCACGGACGTCGCGCTCGGCCACGGCCTGAGACCAGAGGAGGCCGCCGTCGTGCGCGGGATGGTCCTCGGCGACCGCTCGCTCATCCCGGAAGACCTCGAAGACGCGTTTCAGAGGAGCGGGGTGACGCACGTGCTGGCGATCTCCGGCCAGCACGTAGCCATCCTGGCCGCCGTAGTCTTCTTCGGCCTGCGCCTCGTCGCCGTGCCACCGAAGGCCAGGTCTGGGGCCACGATCCTCTTGACCTGGCTCTACATCGTCGTCGCCGGCGCCCCGCCCTCGGCCATCCGGGCCGGCGTGGTAGCCACGTTCGTGCTCGCCGCGGGCCCCCTCGGGCGCCAGGTATCACCCATCCACTTCATGACCACGATGCTGGCCGCCGTTCTCGCCTACAACCCGCTCCTGGTCTACAGCACAGGATTCCAACTCTCCGTCGCCGCCGTCTTCGGCATCCTGCTGCTCCGAAAACCCCTGAACGCCCTCGTCGAGCGCACGGTTTTGAGACCCTTCCGCGACCCTCCGCGGGTGGTCTCCAACCTCATCTCCGTCTCTCTGGCGGCCCAGGTCGCCACCACGCCCATCGTCGCCGCAACCTTCGACGAGGTCTCCACCATCGGGGTGTTCACCAACCTCGTGGCCGTGCCGATCTCCGGACCGATACTGACCCTCGGCCTGTTGGGCTCTCTCGCGGGCAACGTGGCGCCGGCGCTCGCCTACCCGCTCAACGCCTCCAACGGCTTTCTCGTTACGGGCCTGATCTGGCTGGCGCAGTTCGCCGCCTCGCTACCTTTCGCCACCACCACGACGCCAGGCGTGAGGCCCGTGCTCGTCGGCCTCTTCTACGCCGCGTGCGTCCCCATCGTGGTCGCGGAACGCGCGTTTGCCGAGGAGCGGCGGCCTTTGTGGGCCGCACTCCTGCTCCTGTGGACGACGCTCTGGCTGGTACTCGTGGGTGCGGGAAGCATTTAGCTGTTAGCTCTTAGCCGTTAGCATTTAGCTTCGCAAGGTCTGCCTATCGAAGGCACAACTAAGTCGCGTGCTGACTGTACCGACATTGTGGCTCGGTCGACGTTCGCTCCGGGCAAGCAAGTCGCCGATAGCCCAAACGTGAAACACCGCTTTTAGCGCCCCTGTTCGCAGACCGGTAAACCAGAAGCTAAGAGCTAATGGCTAAAAGCTAACAGCTAGTACCTGACGGCTGAAAGCTGACCGCTGACAGCTACAATACCTTCGTGGGTGTCTATCTCTTGCTCGGCGACGACGAGGAGCGCAAGGCCCGGGGCGTGGAGAAGCTACGCCGCGGTAGGGCGGTCGAGTCGTTCGACGCGTCCGCCACCACCCCCCAGACCGTAGTCTCCGCATCCAACTCGTTCGATCTTTTCGGCGAGGGGCCGTTCGTGGTCGTCAGGAACCTCGACGCCTGGAACGCGGCCCAGAAGGCCGTGATCCTGGACTACCTCCAGAACCCCGCCGAAGGCTCGGACCTGCTGCTCCTCGGGAAGAAGCTCGGAGCCCGCGAGAAGCTTCTCGCCGCGGTCAAGAAGACCGGCGAGGTCCACGACTTCCAGCAGCCGACGGGCAGGGCCCTGGTCAAGTGGCTCGTCGGCCACGCGAAGAAGTCTGGCCTGGATCTCCCCGAGCCCGTGGCCCAGGAACTGGCGGACCGCGTCTCGGGGGATAAGATGCGCCTGGTGCGTGAGACGGAGAAGCTGGCGCTCTACGTGGGGGACGGCACGGCCACCAGCGAAGACGTCGAGCTCCTGTGCCCCCCGGACGTCCAGTCCAACATCTTCGCGTTCGTGGACGCGCTGGCCGCCGGCGAGCGGGGCCGGGCGCTGGAGCTTCTGGAAGCGCTTATTGGTACCGGCGAGCCGCCGCTGCGCCTGACGTTCATGGTTCGGCGGCAGTTCCGCCTGGTGGCCCGCGCCCGCGCCCTGTTCGAGCGGGGCGTTCCGCAGCCCGAGGTCGCCAGGGAGCTGAAGGTTCCCCCGTTCGTCGCCCGCAAACTCTCCGAGCAGTCGCGCAAGCTGGATGAGGGGGACCTCGAACGCGCCCTCGCCGCCGTCCTCGACCTCGAATCCGGCCTCAAAGGCGGCAACAACCTGGGCGACGAACTCCAGGTCGAGCTCGCCGTCCTCAAGCTCTCCGGTTCGCCCGCGTAGTCAGTTTCGGGCTCGTGATCTCCCCTCTAGCGGGCATTCCGCCGGGGTGCGACCACGGACAGCATCTCGTCTCCACCCCGCAAGAACTCGTACGGCACGCGGCGCACTTCGGCCGCGTAGCCCAGGTCCCGGAGCGCGTGAATTACCGGATCGACGTAGGGTGAGGGCTCCCCGTAAGCCCCGAGAAGCGGGAAGACGCGGACCTCCGCAGCCACCCGGCACAGCTCCCGGATCGATTGCAGGTGAAAGTCCGCCGAGAGTTGGTTCGAGTAGAGGAACAGGAAGTGCGAGCAGAGGGCCAGATCGAACTCGCCG
>CAXTDD010000583.1:0-2683 GCA_964242955.1 uncultured Rubrobacteraceae bacterium
TCAGAGAACGGTTGGTGCGATAAAAATGACCGATTGGTCTGTTTCTCGACGATGGGTTAGTATGCGGCGGTCGGGTGGTCGGTGTGGGGGTGAGGCTTGGATCTGAAGGAAGTTCTGGCTAGCGGGGCCGGCGTGACGCGGAACCTCGGGGTGGAGTTCGTGGAGCTCACGCCCGGGCGCGTGGTGGCGACCATGCCGGTGGACGAGAGGCACCATCAGCCGTTCGGGTATCTGCACGGCGGGGTCAGCGTGGTGCTCGCGGAGAGCGTGGCTAGTGTTGGGGGGTATCTCAATTGTCCGCCGGGGAAGGCGGCTTTCGGGGCGGAGATCAGCGCCAGCCACGTCAGGCCGAAGCGGGAGGGGACGCTCACGGCCGTCGGGGTGCCGGCGCACGTCGGGCGCACGAGCCAGGTGTGGGAGGTCCACATAACCGACGAGAACGACAAGACGGTATGCATCTCCCGCTGCACGGTGGCCGTCGTAGACGCCGAATGACGACCAAGGGGCAGAGGACGCGCCGCCGTATCGTCGAGCGTTCCGCGCCCGTCTTCAACACCAGGGGCTACTCCGGCGCCTCCATGAGCGACCTCGTCCGTGAGACGGGGATGCGCAAAGGGGGCATCTACAACCACTTCGGCGGCAAAGAGGAACTGGCGCTCGAAGCCTTCGACTACGCCGTCGGCATCATGGGCGGGCGCTTCGGAGACGCGTTGAGGGGCAAGGAGGGCGCCGTCGAGAGGCTGCTGGCCGTGGTCGGGGTGCTCGGCGGACTGGCCGACGACCCACCCGTGGCCGGCGGCTGTCCCGTGCTCAACACGGCCGTCGAGGCCGACGACGCCCACCCGGCGCTGAAAGACCGGGCACGCGGGGCGATGACGGGCTGGCTCAGGCTCATCGGCCGCATAACCAGGGACGGCGTGCGGAGCGGCGAGCTTCGCTCCGACACGCAGCCCAGAGAGGTGGCGAGCGTGGTGGCGGCGACCCTCGAAGGGGCCGTGATGCTGACGAAGCTCTGCGACGACCCGGCCCACATGCGCCGCGCCGTGGACCATCTCGAACGGTACCTGCGATCCCTGGAGCGGACCGGAGAAGGGGAGCAGTGAGGGCCTCCGGCGGAGGCCCGTACTACGGGTGGGTGGTCGTCGGGGTCGTGTTTGCCGCGCTGCTGGTCTCCGCCGGGGTGCGGGCGGCGCCGACCGTGCTCGTCCACCCGCTGGAGATGGAGCTCGGTTGGAGCCGGGCCGCCATCTCCTTCGCCGTCTCGATCGGGCTCCTGCTCTACGGCCTCTCGGGCCCGGTGGCCGGGTGGCTCATGGACCGCTTCGGCCCGAAGCGCCTGACGGTCGTCGGCATCATCGTCATCGCCGCGAGCACCCTGGCCGGGGCGACGGTGACCGAGCTCTGGCAGCTCAACCTCTTCTGGGGCGTCCTTAGCGGGGTGGGAACCGGCGTCGTCGCCCCCGTCCTGGGCGCCACGGTCGCCAACCGCTGGTTCGTCGAGCGGCGGGGGCTGGTGCTCGGCATCCTCGGGGCCGCCGCCTCGGCCGGCCAGCTCGTCTCCGTGCCGGCCCTCATGTGGCTCGTCGTAGAGGTCGGCTGGCGGCAGGGGACCGTCCTGCTCGCGGGCGCCGTCATGGTCGTTCTCGTTCCCGTCCTCCTCTTGATGCGCGACGATCCATCCAGCGTGGGCCTGCGGCCCTACGGCGAAGTGGCGAAGTACCCCGCCCCCGCGACGAGCCCGGCGCCGGCGCCAGGGACGCCGCGCGCGGCCGGCGCCCCCCAGCGGGGCGGGGTGCTCTCGCGGGCGGTGCGGGCGCCCGAGTTCTGGTTGCTGTCGGGGAGCTTCTTTATCTGCGGGGCGAGCTCCAACGGCATCATCGGGGTCCACTTCGTGCCGCACTCCATCGACCACGGCATCCCCGAGGTCACGGCGGCCGGCGTGCTGGCGCTCATGGGTGGGATGAACTTTGTCGGGACCATCGCCTCCGGCTGGCTCACGGACCGCCACGATCCCAGGAAGCTCCTCGCCGTCTACTATTCGCTGCGGGGCCTCTCGCTGTTGCTGCTGCCCTTCGTCACGGACTTCGCCGGGCTCGCCGTCTTCGCGGTCTTCTTCGGCCTCGACTACATAGCGACCGTCCCGCCGACCGTGGCCCTCGTCGCCGACCGCTTCGGGAGGATGCACGTCGGGACCGTCTTCGGGTGGGTCTTCTTCTCGCACCAGGTCGGCGCCGCGCTCGCCTCCTACCTCGGCGGCGTCTCGCGCGACGTCCTCGGCGACTACACCGTCGCCTTCCTGGCCGCGGGCCTGTTGGCCATCATGGCCTCCATGATGGCCCTGCTGGTAAAGCGAAACGCCGCCGGCCCCCAAGCCCCCGGCGCGCAAGCCTGACCCAGAAAACTCCGGCCCGCAGGCGTGATCTATACCTGTGTAGCGCGCGACCATCCTCGTAGAACTATCCCGGGCCGCAAGAGGAGTGGGAGAGGGAGGCGGTATGACGATGCGCGCCGCGGGAACGTTGGAGATCAACCGCTGGGACGGGACCAGGGGATGCGGGCCCACGATTCGGATACTCGCCGTCGGCGGTATGGACGGAGATCCACCCCAAAGAATCAATAGACGACGCCGGAAAGATCCGCTGGCGCGGACCTGTTACCCGCAACCTGATGCCTGAAGCCTTCA
>CAXTDD010000584.1:0-2682 GCA_964242955.1 uncultured Rubrobacteraceae bacterium
GGACGCGGGTGTAGAGGTCGCCGAGGAGTTCTGAGGGGAGGTCGGTCGCCGTGGGGATCATGCGCAAGAAATCCATCGCGCAGTCCATCAGGGACACCGAAGACCCCGAGTTCGAGCTCAAGAAGGCGCTCGGGCCGCTGGACCTCACCGTCTTCGGCATAGGCGTCATCATCGGCACGGGCCTCTTCGTCCTTACGGGCGAGGCCGCCGCCGGGTACGCGGGGCCGGCGGTGGCGCTCTCGTTCGTGGTCGGGGGGCTCGCCTGCGCCCTTGCGGGCCTCTGCTACGCGGAGTTCGCGAGCACCGTGCCCGTCGCCGGTAGCGCCTACACCTTCTCCTACGCCGCGCTCGGGGAGTTCGTCGCGTGGTTGATCGGGTGGGACCTCATCCTGGAGTTCACCCTGGGTGCTGCGACCGTGGCTAAGGGCTGGTCCGGCTACGTCGCGAGCGTGTTCGAGACGGCGGGCCTGACGCTGCCCGCAGGCCTCATCGCCAGCGAGCAGGACGGTCTCTCGCACGATTATTTGGCGCTGCTCGTGATCGCGCTCGTCGTCGTCGTTTTGGTGGTGGGGATCACGTTGAGCTCGCGGGTCAACCAGGTCGTCACCGCGCTCAAGCTGCTCGTCACGCTTTTCATCATCGGGTTCGGGTTCTTCTACATAAAATCTGCGAACCTCACGCCTTTCGTTCCGCCTGCGGCGCCGCCGGAGGGGGCCTACGGCAGCGGGTTCGACGCGTACCTCCTGCCGAGCCTCCTGGGCATAGACACCATCTTCGGCGTGACCGGGATTTTCACGGGCGCGGCGCTGGTCTTTTTCGCCTACATCGGCTTCGATGTCGTGGCGACCACTTCGGAGGAAGCCCGCAACCCGCAGAGGGACATGCCCATCGGCATCCTGGCCTCGCTCGGGATCTGCACGGTGCTCTACATCGTGGTCTCCGTCGTCATAACCGGCATCGTGCCCTACAAGGAGCTGGGCGTTGCCGCCCCGATGGCGGTGGCCCTGCGCGAGACCGGGCTGCCGGCGGCGGAGTTTATCGTCTCGTTAACCATCGCCATAGGCCTGACGGTGGTCGTGATGATCCTGCTGCTCGGCCAGAGTCGGGTCGCGTTCGCTATGAGCCGGGACAACCTGCTCCCGCTGTGGTTCTCGAAGGTCCACCCGCGCTTTCGCACGCCGGCCAGGATCACCATAATCAGCGGCATCGTCGCCGGCATCCTGGCCTTCACCCTGCCGCTCACGACGCTCGGGGAGCTGGTAAACATCGGGACGCTCGCCGCCTTCGTGCTGGTCTCGATCGGGGTGTTGGTGCTCCGCCGGACCCAGCCCGACCTGCCGCGGGCTTTCCGGACCCCGCTCGTCCCGTGGCTCCCCATCGCCGCCGCCCTCCTCTGCATCTTCGTCATGGGTTTCTTGACGATCGGCACCTGGCTGCGCTTCCTCGCGTGGATGGCCCTGGGCCTCGTCATCTACTTCACCTACGGCCGCACCCACAGCCGACTCGCCAGGGAGGGCCCGCAGAGCTGACCCCGTAGCGTCGGCAGCGGCCCGCGCGGGACCCGGTCGCGTGGCATCGGTTTCACCTTGCGGGGGCTGCGAAGGGGTAGAATATGCGGGTCTTGAAGACCGCCACCGATACCCCGAAACCCGTTCTGCTCCTCGTGCTCGACGGCATTAGGCCCGACGTGCTGCGCGCCGCCATAGAGGCCGGCGAGACCCCGAACCTCGCGGCGCTGGCCGAGAGGGGAGAGGCGGTGTGGGACGCGGTCTCGGTCTTCCCGAGCATCACGCCCGCGGCGACGGCCGCCATAGCGACGGGCGAGGCGCCGGCCAGGAGCGGCATCGTCGGCCACGCCTGGTACGACGAGGACGAGCGGCGGGTGGTCATCTACGGCGCCATGACCGAGACCGTGATGGCGACGGGTCCCATAAAGGTCTTCCACAACAATGTATGGCGGATGAACCGCGACGACCTGCGGGCCGCCACGCTCTTCGAGAAGCTGCACGATAGGGGCTTCGACGGCGCGTGCGTGAACTTTCCCGTAAGAAAAGGGCCGCACACGCACCCGATCCGGATGAAGACCGTCGAGAACTACCGCAGGAACGGCCGCTACCTCGGCCCGTCCGTGGAGGGTCCGAAAGAATACTTTATGGGCGACCTGTTCTACAGCCGCGAGACGGGCTTCAACGGGCGCAAGGCGAGCGGGGGCCTCCGGCGCTCGGCGGGCATCAACGACGAGTACGCCGCCAGGGTAGGGGCGATGCTCGTCCGGGAGAAGTCCGTGCCTTTCAACCTCGTCTACTTCTTCAAGGGCGACTCCATCGCCCACCACCACGGGATCTCCGCCCAGCGCCGCTGGCTCCGGACCGCCGACGGGTACGTCGGCCGCATCTTCGCCGCCGCCGGCGGCGTGGACCAACTGCTGGAGGATTACGCCGTCCTCGCCCTCTCCGACCACGGCCACGCGCCGCTGCTGCCGGGCCGCCGCCACGTAGACCTCCGCCGCATGCTCGGCCTGAAGGTCTCCTCCGGCATAAAGGCCCGCTTCGGCAAGAACGACGACGCCGTGGTGGTGCCCAACGGACGGTCTGCGCTCATCTATTTGCGGGACCACATCGCGAAGAGAGGAGTCGCCGAGAGCCTGGTCGGGCGTCGGGGCATCGACGTGGCCGCCTGGGC
>CAXTDD010000585.1:0-2681 GCA_964242955.1 uncultured Rubrobacteraceae bacterium
CGCGAGGTGCCAAGTCCAGCGGGACGGCCATTACCGTCCCGGAAGATGTGGGGAGAGGTGGGCAGCCTCTTCTACGGGCGGGTTGCGCGGTGGGCGGAGGACGTTCCGCCGGAGGCGTGGCACGCGACCAGAGAGGGAGGCTGCATTACTACCGAGTATGACACCAGACCCGGGGGCCGGCGCTAGCCACGCTCCGGCCCGATCCGGCACGTTCCATCGGCGCATAGGCTCTTTTGAGCCGGAGCTCGGCGGATTCATCCGCGACGCGACCCTCGCCTACGAGACGTGGGGCGAGCCGAACGGGAACGCGGACAACGTCGTCCTCCTCACGCACGCCCTGACGGGTGACGCGCACGCCGCCGGCGGTCCCTCCGAGGGGCACAGGCGCGGCGGCTGGTGGGACCCCATGGTCGGGCCGGGGCGGCCCATCGACACGGAGAAGTTCTTCGTCGTCTGCTCCAACGTGCTCGGCGGCTGCTCCGGCAGCACGGGGCCGGGGTCGGCCGATCCCGAGACCGGCAATCCCTACGGGATGCGCTTCCCGGTAGTCACGATCCGGGACATGGTCAGGGCGCAGAAACGGCTGCTCGACGACCTCGGCGTGAGGCGGCTGGCGCTCGTCATCGGCGGGTCCATCGGGGGGCAGCAGGCGCTGGAGTGGGCCGTGGAGTTCCCGGACTTCGTGGAGAAGGCCGTCCCCGTGGCGGCGACGGCGGCGCTCGGGCCGCAGGGCATCGCGCTGCACGGTGAGATCGGGCGCCGCGCCATAATGGCCGACCCCGACTGGCAGGAGGGAGACTACTACGAGACAGGCAAGAGCCCACAGAGGGGCCTGGGCATAGCCCGCATGGCCGGCATGATGACCTACCAGAGCGCCCCGGGACAGTGGGAGCGGTTCGGCCGCAGGCCCGCGGGAAGGCCCGCCCTCGTCCCCGAGTTCGGCGGCCGGTTCGAGGTGGAGAGCTACCTCCACTACCAGGGCCGCGACCTCGTCGGCCGCTTCGACGCCAACTCCTACCTCTACCTCTCCCGCGCCATGGACCTCTACGACGTCGCCAACGGCTACGACTCCGAAGAAGAAGCCCTCTCCCGCATCACCGCCGACCTGCTCTTCGTCGGCATAACCAGCGACTGGCTGTTCCCCGCAAAAGAGGTAAAGGACACCGCCGAAGCCGCGGGCCGCGCCGGCGCCAACGCCGACTACGCCGAGATAGACACCCTGAGCGGCCACGACGCCTTCCTCAAAGACTGGCCGGAGCTGGAAGAGGCCGTAGCACCGTTCGTAAACAACACCCCAACCCCGTAGGGGCGGTTCGCGAACCGCCCCCACACGAAACGTCCGACAGAAAAGGAGACACGATGGACACCACGGAGAACCAAGCGGCGGAGCGGGACCTCGGGTTCGACACGCTGGCGTTGCACGGCGGCCAGGAGCCCGACCCGACGACGACCGCACGAGCCGTCCCGATCTACCAGACGACCTCGTACGTCTTTAACGACACGGACCACGCCGCGAACCTGTTCTCGCTGGCCGAGCCGGGCAACATCTACACCCGCATCATGAACCCCACCAACGACGTCTTCGAGCAACGGATGGCGCTGCTCGAGGGCGGCGTCGGGGCGCTCGCCGTCTCTTCGGGGCAGGCGGCGGAGACGCTGTCGATCCTGAACATCGCGGGCGCGGGGGACGAGATCGTCTCGGCCGCGGCCCTCTACGGCGGCACCTACAACCTCTTCCACTACACGCTCCCCAAGATAGGTATCAACGTCGAGTTCGTTGACTCGAACGACCCTGAGAACGTTCGCGCGGCCATCACGGACAAGACGAAGGCCGTCTACGCCGAGACCGTCGGCAACCCGGCCCTCTACACGCTGGACATCGAGGCCGTGGCGAACGTCGCCCACGAGGCCGGCGTGCCGCTTATCGTGGACAACACCGTGCCGTCGCCGTACCTCGTCAACCCGCTCGCGCACGGGGCGGACATCGTGGTCCACTCGGCGACGAAGTTCATCGGCGGTCACGGGACGAGCATCGGCGGTGTGATCGTGGACGGTGGCCGGTTCCCGTGGGACAACGGCCGGTTCCCCGGTTTTACGGAGCCTGACCCGTCGTACCACGGGTTGGAGATCTACCCGACTCTGGGCGAGCTCTCGTTTATCTTGAAGGCCCGCGTGCAGATGCTGCGCGACTACGGCCCGGCCATCTCCCCGTTCAACAGCTTCCTTTTCTTGCAGGGCCTGGAGACGCTCCCCCTGCGCATGGAGCGCCACTCCGAGAACGCGATGGCCGTGGCCGAGTTCTTGCGGGCCCACCCGAAGGTCAACTGGGTCAACTACCCGGGCCTTCCGGACCATCCCGGCCACGAGACGGCCAGGAAGTACCACCGCGACGGGATGTTCGGCGCCATCCTGGGCTTCGGGATCGAGGGCGGTCTGGAGGCGGGAAAGAGCTTTATAGACCGCCTGGAGCTACACAGCCTGCTCGCCAACATCGGGGACGCCAAGAGCCTGGTCATCCACCCGGCCTCGACGACCCACTCCCAGCTCTCCGCCGAGGAGCAGCGCTCCACGGGCGTTACGGACGACTACGTCAGGCTCTCGGTCGGCCTGGAGTCCATCGACGACATCCTGTACGACCTCGACCAGGCGCTGAACTGAGCGTGAAGGAGCCGGTGGAAGAG
>CAXTDD010000586.1:0-2673 GCA_964242955.1 uncultured Rubrobacteraceae bacterium
GGGCGAGGTGCTCCGGCGCTGGGCCGACGGCTACGACACCCGTCTCTTCGTGCGGCGCAGGATCTTCGAGACCGAGCCCGTCATCGGCGTCGTCGGCGGCCTGGACCTCCTCCTCCTTCAGCACCTGCGCGTGGCCGCGGGCGGCGACACCCTGGTCCCCACCCCCGACGTCGCAACGGCGCTGGTGAACCTGGGCCACGCGCCCGCCGCCGACCCGTACGAGATCCTGGCCCGCGCGGAAGACCTGGCCCTCCACCTGGGCCTCCCCGCGCCCATCGTGGGCGAGATGCTGGCCGAATTGGGCCACGAAGGCTTCGACGACTACGCGGAGCCACCGCAGGATCAAGCAGAGGAAGACCAGACTTCCGAAGTTCCCCAAGACGAGGCTGTCGCGTCCGAGGGCGGTGCCGTATCAGGTGGGGCTGCGGGTGAGACGCGGGAGCAGAAACCGGCGCCCGAAGAGCGGGCCGCGCGGGCCGAAGTCGCCGGGGACCCGGCGGCGGGTGCGGCGCCCCCCTGGGGGCCGGCCCCGCTGGGGGGCGAGGCCCGGGGCGTTTCGGTGGAAGCCGGCGGCCCTAAAGGCGCGGGCCCGCCGGAGTCGGGCCGGGACGACGCGACCGGCAGGTCCGGACGCAAAGATGCATAGTGGCCGGCGGAGATGATAGAATGCCGAACGGCATCATCGGGAAACACCGTCGATTACATTTAAACGAACACCTCTCGTAACAGACGTCGGGGCAAGAAGGAGCAAGCGGTAGCATGGCAGACTCCAGGAAGCGCATAGCGTTGAAACCGCACATGGACCGTATCCGGGAGTGGGTGGAAGCGGGGAAGACGGACGACTGGATCGCGGACGCCCTCGGGACGAGCGCCTCTTCGGTGCAGTCCTTCCGCTCCCGCAACGACATCTACCGCCGCGAGCGCGGCCCCAGGGAGCCCGAGGTCCTGTTCGAGGGGGTACTCGACCACGGCGAGAACGACGGCTGGGGCCTCTGGCTCGACCCGGCGGTGGCCGAAGACCCGATCTGGAAAGAACACTGGGCCGGCGTCGAGGCGGTCGTCGTAAAAGTCGCCGAAGACTCCATCGTGCTGGAGCCCGACGGCGGCGAGGCCGGCGAGCCGGACGGGCAGACCCGGACCATCGTCTCGACCAACGGGCAGAGCGAGCCGGCGGACAGCGAGCCGGCGGACGAGGAGCCCGGCCCGGGCAGGGAGCAGGGCCGGGTCAAGTGGTTCGACCCCGAGAAGGGCTACGGCTTCCTGGTGCGGCCGACGGGCGACGACCTGTTCGTCCACCACTCGGAGGTCGAGGGAGACCCGTCCGCCCTGGCGCCTAACGGTGAGGTCGAATACGAGGTCGGCCGCAACGACCGCGGCCCCAACGCCCGCAGCGTGCGCACGCTGGGGTAGAGCTTTTGGCAGTTAGCCATTAGCAGTTAGCTTTTAGCAAGGACCTAAAGGCTAACGGCTAACAGCTACTCTGCACGGGTGGTCTCCGTGGCGCTTCCGTGGGGTAGGTGCCGGGTCGAGGCCAGGTCCACGAGTTCTGGTGGGGTCTCGTTGTCGGACCAGCGGATGCGCGTGATGGAGGCGTTTGCCGTCCGGTGGGTGCCCGGCAGTATCTCCGGGCCGAAGAGGTCGCGCAGGAAGGCCCGCATCGAGCCGCCGTGGGAGACGACGACGATGCGCCCCCCGTCGGGGTGACGGACCCTGATCCCGGCGATGGCCTTCTCGAAGCGCGACATCACTTCTTCGTCCGTCTCGGCGCCGGCGAGAGCCCAGCGTTCTTCTTCGGGGATGGAGAGGAACTGGTTGGCAAAGTCCGGGTTGCGTTCTTTCTGCTCGTCCCAGGTGTGGCCCTCCAGGATGCCGCCGTGGCGCTCCATCAGGCCCGGTATGGGCACGACCCCGCCGCCGAATCCCGACTCGCGCGCGATGATCTCGGCCGTCTCGAAGGCCCGGGCGAGCGGGCTGGCGTAGATGGCCCGGAAATCCTCGTCGGAGAGGGCGTGCCCGGCGCGGACCGCCTGCCGGCGTCCTTCTTCGGAGAGCGGGAACTCCATCTGGCCCTGCCAGATGCCCCGCGCGTTGGCCGTGGACTGTCCGTGGCGCACCAGTAGTAGCTCTTGTTCGTAGGGCATGGCCTAAAGATAATGCATCGGTGGGCCGCCGGCAAATGTTAGACTCTGCCTGTTCTCGAATTCGAGGTTGGAGGCTGCGCCGGGGTGTTCTGGAGGGGTGAAGAGGAGGGACAGGAAGAGCCGCGGGAGAACGCCGAAGAGGCGCAGCCCGGGCCGATCCAGGTGACCCCCGACGCGCCCCGTCCGGCCACGATCCTCAGGGTGGCGGGCGAGCTCGAGGAACGCGGCGGGCGCATCCTGGAGCTGTTCAAGGAGATCCACTCCCCCTCGGGCCGGGCCGTGCTGCCCATCCACCTCATGAAGGACGAGGAGGTCTTTTTCGTCGAGGTGGCGACGGGGCCCTGGGACGAGCGCAACGAGCGGGAGGTGGCCGAACGGGCCGCCGTGCTGCGCGGCTCGGAGCACGCCGACGCCGGCCTGGAGCTGCTCAGCGCCTACCCGGTCTCCGAGGAGCTGCGGTTCTTCTGCGGGCGGTCGCCGGCCGCGTTGCTCCAACTGGACCTGTACGGGCTCAGGATCGAGCGCCCCGAGC
>CAXTDD010000587.1:0-2663 GCA_964242955.1 uncultured Rubrobacteraceae bacterium
CAGGTACATCGTGATCGGGGCGAAGACGGCGACGAGCGCCGCGCACGCCAAGAGCAACCAGCCGATCTGCGCCGCTGGCACCGTCCCCGACATCAGGCCGCGCGTGGCGGTCACGAGATGGGTGATGGGATTGAATCCGACGACCGTCTGTAGCCAAGAGGGCATCGTCTTCGGGCCCACGAAGATGTTGCTGGCGAACGTCAAAAGGAACAAGGGCAGCGTACTCACCCACAGCACGGAGGTCGGTGTGCGCAATATAAGCCCGAGCATTGTCCAGATCCACGAGACGCTGAACGCGAACACCAGGAGTAACAGCACCGACAGTAGAACCCCGACCACGCCTCCTTCAGGGCGGAAACCGAGCACAAGCCCCAGCGCGAGGACTATCGCCGAGGCCAGCGTATAGCGTACGGCGTCGCCGAGCAGCGCCCCTACGACGACGGCAGGCCGCCACACCGGAAGCGACCGGAAACGGTCGGCGACGCCCTTGGAGATGTCGGTGTTGAGGTTGACACCGGTGTAGGCGGTGATCATCAGCACGGTCTGCACCAGGATGCCCGGCAGCAGGAATTGCAGGTACGCACCCGACGATCCGGCGATGGCGCCGCCCAAGAGGTACGTGAACAGAAGGGTAAACAGGATCGGGTTGAAGACCGCGTCGAAGAGCTGCTCGGGGACGTGCTTTATCTTGAGCATCGCCCGCCACCCGAAGGTGAGGGAGGCGGAGACCGCATTCGCGCGCTTGAGCCTCTCGCCGGAAGCGAGCGCCGAGCGCAGAGCATCTTCGGATAAGTAACTGGTTGTAGTTGCCGGGATCGTCATGCGACTTCCACCTCTTCATCGTCGGTCTCTTCGTGTTCAGCGGAGCGTCCGGTGAGGGCGAGGAACACTTCGTCCAGGCTCGGCTGTCCGAGCGCGAATTCCGTGACCGCAATGCCGTATCGGGAAAGCTCCGCGAGGGCATACGAGACCCGCTCGGGGTCGGAGACCCTCGCTGAGAGAGCCGACGAGTCCGAACCGGTCTCCACCAGGACTCCGAGCGCCTCCGAAAGCACTCGCTCGGCGTCGGGGCGGTCTTCGGGGTCTCGCAGCCGAACGCGAAGCGCGCCGGAGCCGACCGAAGCCTTGAGTTCGCCGGGCGTTCCTTCGGCGATGACTCGCCCGTTGTCTATGACGGCGATGCGGTCGGCGAGTTGGTCCGCCTCGTCCAGGTACTGGGTGGTCAGGAGCACCGTCGTGCCCGAGGCGGCGAGGGTGCGGACGATGTCCCAAACCTGGTTGCGGCTGCGAGGATCGAGCCCCGTGGTCGGTTCGTCGAGGAAGATGAGGTCAGGTGTGACGACGATGCTGGCCGCGATGTCGAGACGCCTCCTCATGCCACCGGAATAGTTCTTCACCTGGCGGTCCGCCGCGCCTGAGAGCCCGAAGGCGTCGAGGAGTTCGCCGGCCCTCACCCTGGCCTCCTTGCGCGGGTAGCCGAGGAGTCGGGCGATGAGCACGAGGTTCTCGTGTCCTGTGAGGTCTTCGTCCACCGAGGCGAACTGCCCGGTGAGGCTTATCCGATCCCGCACCTCGTCCGACTCGCGCACCACGTCATACCCGAACACGCGTGCCGTGCCGGAGTCCGGGCGGAGCAGGGTCGCGAGCATGCGTATGGTCGTCGTCTTGCCGGCCCCGTTCGGGCCGAGGAAGCCGAAGATCTCCCCGCAGGCGATCTCCAGGTCCACACCAGCGACGGCCACGTTGTCCCCGAAACTGTAGACGAGCCCCTCCGCGTCTATCGCCGTCGTCCCGTTCCTCGTTGTCACACCCCGTCCGGCGCTCACGTCTTTATCCACGTCCATCTTGCTCCTCTCCTCGTTCCTGAACGAGTTCATAACAGTCTCTAGTGGCCGGCCGAGTCGCCGAGCTGCCAGTGGCCGTGCACGTCGATGCTGCGGCGGTCGAAGCCGGCGGTGCCGAGCAAGTGGCGGCGTAACGGCTCCACGATCCCCGCCTCGCCAGCGGCCCACACGAACGTGGCGCCATCATCGACGGGCGCGGCGTCCTGGATTGCGGCGGCGAGGTCGCCGCCCGAGGCGCGGTGCAGCCAGCGCGGCTGCACGCCGGTCCGGGAGTTCAGCGTGCGCTCGCACGAGGCATCTTGGATGAGCGCGAACACGTCGATCCGGGCACCCTCGGGGGCTTCTTCGATCCAGCGCTCGGCCGATGGCAGGCCGGTCTCGTCGGCGCCGCCGCCGTAGCGCGCGTACCCGGATGGGTAGATCGCGTAGCCGCGCGGTCCCATCACCCCGAGCCGGTCACCGGGCTGCGCCGCGATCGCCCAGCGTCCGCCCGGCCCGTGGTCGCGCAGCACGAAGTCCAAGCTCAACTCACGCTTGTCCGGGTCGAAGGCCCGGATGGTGTAGTCGCGGACCACGAGTTCCACCCCTTCGGGCCAGGCGACGCCGCGCTCCCCGATGGCCGGCAGCATGACCTCGCCGGTGATCTCATCGGGGATGACGACCTTGACGTGGGCGGCGGTGGCCAGAGGCACGAACGGGAGATCCGGTTCCATATCGTCCCCGGTCAGGACGATCCTGCGCATGTCGGGCGAGAGCTCCTCGACCCGGACGACCGTGAGCAGGCGCGCCTTGACCGGGTACGGGTGCCGGGAGACCTCG
>CAXTDD010000588.1:0-2661 GCA_964242955.1 uncultured Rubrobacteraceae bacterium
GTCCCCAACGTACTCGAGGACCAGGAAACCAAGCCGGCCGCCGCGGCCCTCCTTCTCGTAGTAGCTCTGCACCAGGGCGTGGCAGAGCACCTCTTCCTCGACGAACAGGGGGCGTTCCCCGTAGCGCACGCGGTGCCCGCCGTGGATGAGGCCGGACCCCATGGTCCCGTAGCCATCTATCTCTCCGTAGTCGAAGGTTCGGGGGAACGTGGGCGGGGCGATCGTGCGACCGTACCGGCTCTTCTTCGCCGCGCTTTCGTCCAGGTAGATCGGGTTGGGGTCTCCGATGGCCCGGGCGAACCTCTCCACCGCTCCCTTCTCGACGCGGTTCAGCACCGCCTCTGAGCGGCGGCCGATCAACGCCCGCCACCTCTCGACCATCATCTACGCGCCATACTCGTACCAGCCCTTGCCGGTCTTGCGTCCCAGCTCTCCCCTCTCGACCTTCTCCGTGACGCTGGCCCTCGGCTTGTGGCTGGGGTCGCCGCTGTCTTCGTAGGCGCTCATCCTCGCGTAGTAGCCCACGTCTATGCCGGAGAGGTCCATTACCTCGAAGGGACCCATCGGGTGCCCCAGGCCCGTCCGGCAGGCGGTGTCTATGTCCTCGAAAGAGGCGACGCCATCCTCGTAGAGGGCCAGGGCCTCCTCCGTCATCGCGCCGAGGATGCGGTTCACGACGAAGCCCCACACCTCCTTGTGGATCACCACCGGGTCTTTGCCGATCCTGCGCGCCAGCTCCGCGGTGGTCTCCACGGTGGCGTCGGAGGTCGCGGGGTTGCGGACCACCTCCACGCACCGCATGACGAGCGGCGGGTAGAAGAAGTGCATGTTGCACACCTGCTCGGGCCTCTCCGTCACCTCGGCGAGACGACTGCTGACGATGGTAGAGGAGTTGGTCGCCAGGATCGCGTGTCCCGGAACCAACGCGTCGAGCTCGCCGAAGAGCTCACGCTTGACGTCCAGCTTCTCGACGGCCGCCTCGACGACGAAGTCGGCATCCGCGGCCGGGCCCTCCAGGTCGGCGGTGAAGTCCATCCGGCCGAAAGCGGCCTCCGCGTCCTCCCGGCTCCGGCGGCCCTTCTCGACGTCGCGCTCTAGGCGGCTTCGGAGCTGTGCTTTGGCCTTTTCGAGGGCGCCCTCGTCGATGTCCTGCACGGCGACGTCGTAGCCGGCGAGGGCGCAGACGAGCCCGATCTGGGACCCCATCGCGCCCGAGCCAACGATCAGGATGCGGTTTATGCGCTCCACGTTCGGTTCCATCGCTACCTCTTCTTGAAGTTGGGCTTGCGTTTCTGGAGGAACGCCTGTGCGCCCTCGTCCTTGTCTTCGGTCCCGAAGAGGATGGCGTTGGCGAGCCTCTCCACCACGAGGCCGGTGCTCTGGTTTGTCTCGAAGCCCACGTTGACGGCGAGCTTGGCGAGCCGGAGGGCGAGCGGCCCCTTGGAGAGCAGCGTCCGGGCCGTCTCTTCCACCTCGCCCATGAGGCTTTCGGGCGGGCAGACCCGTGTAACGAGCCCGATGCGGAGGGCCTCGGCGGCGTCGAGCGC
This sequence comes from uncultured Rubrobacteraceae bacterium, assembly GCA_964242955.1. Taxonomy (GTDB): domain Bacteria; phylum Actinomycetota; class Rubrobacteria; order Rubrobacterales; family Rubrobacteraceae; genus Rubrobacter_D. Next base: position 1,548 of record CAXTDD010000588.1, read on the forward strand.
GCGCCCCGTGAGGATCATCTCCATCGCCGGTCCCTTGCCAACCAGGCGGGCGAGCCGCTGGGTGCCCCCCGCGCCGGGGATGATGGAGAGCGCCAGCTCGGGCAAACCGAACCGGGCGTTGTCGGCCGCTATCCGGATGTCGCAGGCCATCGCCAGCTCGCATCCGCCGCCCAGGGCGTAGCCGTTGACGGCTGCTATGGTCGGCTTCTCGCAGCCCTCGATCTCGTCGTAGAGCCCCTGCATGCCCCGTCCCAGGAGATCCAGGGCCGTGGCCCGGGTGAACTCGCTTATGTCCGCCCCGGCGGCGAAGGACTTCTCCCCCGCCCCCGTGAAGACCACGACGCCGATGTCGTCGTCGCCCTCGAACCTGGACAACGCGTCCGACATCTCGCCCAGCAACCGCGCATCGAGGGCGTTTCTCTGTGCGGGACGGTTTATGGTAATGGTGCCGATGCCGTCCCGGATACTCGTCATCAGGGCGTCGTACTCTGCCACACCGGGCTCCCTTCTATCCAACGTCATCGTTCTTCACTGGCTTGCGGAGCCCCGGTTACGCGATCCTGTGGAGGTCACGTAGGGGACGTCTTCGCCCGCGCCTCATCTTCGAGTCTCCGCCAGAGGATCTTGCCCGAGGCGCTCTTCGGCAGGGTATCCACGAACTCGACGAAACGCGGATATTTGTACGCGGCCATCCGACCCCTGGACCATTCGATTATCTCCGTCGGCTCCACCCTGCCCTTCTGCTCCCCGCGCAGGACCACGAAGGCCTTGGTGGTCTCGCCGCGCCGGTCGTCGAGGACGCCTATAACGCAGGCTTCCTGTATGGCCGGGTGTTCGTAGAGGACGGCTTCCACCTCCGCGGGCCACACGTTGTAGCCGGAGGCGTTGATCATACGCTTCAGGCGGTCGACCATGAAGAAGTAGCCTTCCTCATCAAAGGTCCCGATATCCCCCGTCCTCAGGAAGCGCTTGCCGTCCCGCTCAAAGAACGCCTCTGCGTCGGAGTCGGGCCGCCTCCAGTAGCCCATCATCACCTGCGGCCCGGAGATGACGATCTCACCCACCTCGCCGGGGCCGAGGTCCTCCAGCGTCTCCGGGTCGACGACGCGCGCGT
>CAXTDD010000589.1:0-2657 GCA_964242955.1 uncultured Rubrobacteraceae bacterium
GCACGGGACGATAGCCGCCTACTCCTCCGACGCCGACGCGGTGCCGAAGCTGCCGTTCTGGGAGCTGCTGTTCAAGAACGCGACGATCGGGCTGGTCGGCTCCGACGACCTGCCCGAGGAGGCGGAGCGCCGCGCCATCGAGGACATCGGGGCGTGCCTGGGCGCCGGTTTGCTGCGCCCGCGCGTCGGCATGCGATTCCCCCTGGAGGAGATCGCCGAGGCCCACGAGGCGGTGGAGGAGGGCGGCACCGGAGGCCGCGTGGTCGTCGACATCGGCTAGGGTCACCTCAACACCAAACCGTGCAACGCTCGCGTGGAGCCAAGACCGGCGGAGGCCCGAACCTGTCGCCGGTTGCCCGAGGGTTTGGGGAGCCCGGTGGGCAACGCCACGTTTCGCGTCGGATCGCGCCACGTAAGCGTCGCACCTTCTGTACCCGCCTCGGACCCGGAGCGGAAGGAGTCGCCCGCGGTCTGTCACGCTCCTGCCACGCCTCGGCGGTAGGCTGCCCGCGGAGTTGGTCCCCCGTGGCCGCGGGTCCGGTCTCACCGACCGGCGCGGGCGGGGGACCTCGGCCCGAAGAGGACGTGACGGCGGAAGGAAGGAGACACCTGTGAGCACTTTCGTGCTGGTACACGGCGGGTGGCAAGGTCGGTGGGCCTGGGAGAAAATCGTGCCCCTGCTCGCGGAAGCGGGCCACGAGGTCGTGGCCCCCGACCTTCCCGCCCACGGCAACGACCGAACGCCTCCGCGGGAGGTCACGCTGGGAGGGTACGCCGAGCGCGTCGTCGGGGTGCTGGACTCGCTGGAGGGGCCGGCGATCCTCGTCGGGCACAGCATGGGCGGCATGGCGGTCAGCGAGGCCGCCGAGCGGCGCCCGGAGAAGGTCGCGCTCCTGGTCTACGTGTGCGCCTACCTGCTCCCCGACGGCGTCTCCGCGCTCCAGATGTCGCAGCACAACGCGGAAGCGTTGTTGACGCAGAACGTCCGGGTGGACGAAGGGCGCGGGGTGTTGACGATCGACCCGCCTTCGGCGGCGAGGGACGCGCTCTACGGCGAGTGCTCGGAGGAGGACGCCGCATGGGCTCAGGCGCGGCTCGGGGACGAGCCCATCGCCCCGGCGGCCGAGCCCGTGTCGCTGACGGAGAACAACTTCGGCCGGATGCCGCGGGTGTACGTGACGTGCCTGCGCGACCGGGCGATCACGCCGGCGCTGCAGCAGAAGATGTACACGGAGGTGCCCTGCCGGGAGGTGGTGAGCATGCAAACGGACCACTCGCCCTTCCTATCGCGCCCGGGGGAGCTTGCGCGCCACCTGACGTCCCTCGCGGCGGCCTGATGGAGGGGCTATCCCACATGTGGCGGTCTGCGGCCGGTCCTACGGTTCCCACCGTTTCGGCGCGGAAAAACGTTCCGCGGGTCACCGCTTCGACAGGGTATCCCGCGGTGTTGGCGAGGTTTCTCCGAAGGTCAAGGTTTGGCTTGCTCGTCGGCCGGCACGGGCGAAGGGGAACACCGTGGCAAAAGTAGAGCGCGTGCTGATCGTCGGCGGCGGGCTGGCGGGGCTCTCGCTGGCGATCGCTTTGCGCCGGCGGGGCATAGGGTGCGAGATCGTCGAGCGGGCCGTCGAATGGCCGACCGAGGGCAACGTGTACCTCCCCGCCAACGGCTTCCGGGCGCTGAGATCCCTCGGGCTCGAAGGGACGGTAACCCAGGAGGCCTCCGTTATCGAGCGCCAGCGCTTCCTGGACCACCGGGGCCGGCTCCTGATGGACGTGGACCTCGAAGGGGTCTGGGACGGGGTCGGCCCGTGCCTGGCGACGCCGAGGACGGACCTCCACCGCGTCCTGCTCGACGGGTCCTCCGGGGTGCCGCTGACGCTCGGCAGGACCGTGCGGTCCGTGGCGCAGGACGGCCGGGCCGTCACGGTGGTCTTCGACGACGGCACGGGCGGCGAGTACGACCTCGTGGTGGGGGCCGACGGGATCCGCTCGTCCGTGCGCCGGCTGGTCTTCGGGGACAGCCCCCCGAGCCCCGTGGGCCAGGCGAGCTGGCGCTTCGTCGTGGAGGGGTTTCCGGGGATCACCGCCTGGACGGTCATGCTCGGCCGCGGAAAATCGTTCCTGGCGATCCCGCTGGGCGGGGGACGGCTGTACTGCTACTGCGACCTCAACTCCCGCGCGGCGGAGGACCCGACGGGCGGCGACCCGGCACGGTTGCGGGAGCTTTTCGGCGGTTTCTCGGAACCCGTCGGTGAGATACTTCGGCGCATCGAGGCGTCAGAAAGGGTGTACTTCTCGCCGATCGAGGAGGTCGTCCTGGACAAGTGGGCGGACGGGAGGGTGGTCCTGATCGGGGACGCCGCCCACGCGATGTCCCCCAACATGGCGCAGGGCGTGTCGATGGCCCTGGAGGACGCGCTGGTCCTGGCCGAGACGGTGGCAGGCGGAAGCTCCCCGGACCAATGTTTGCAGGAGTTCCAGCAGAAGCGGATGCCCCGCGTCGGATGGGTCCGCTCCCGTACCCACCGCCGGGACGGGACGAGGAACCTCCCTCCCGCCGTCCGCAACCTCGTGCTCCGCGTGGCGGGGCGGTGGACCTTCAGGGCCGACTACCGGCCCCTGATGCGCGAGCCTTAGGCGCGGCGGCCGTCCTGCCG
>CAXTDD010000590.1:0-2657 GCA_964242955.1 uncultured Rubrobacteraceae bacterium
CGCCGGCGGGCGCGCCCCTGGAGAAACCGCTTCCGGCCGGGGGCGGAAATACCGTGCGCGTCGAGCCGCGGCGGGGGGCCGGGATCTCCGACCCCCTAACCATCAGCGGCTACTCCCGTAACCCCGAAGCCTCCAACACCATCATCCTGACCGACGCCGGGGGAAAGACCCTGCTCCGCAGAACCATCATCTCCAACGACTGGAGCTCGACCTGGGGCTACTTCGAGGCGACCCTGGACCTCCCGCCGTTCTCCGGCAAAGGAACGCTGCACGTCGGGGCCGCAAGCGCCCGCGACGGCTCCTTCGAGGGCGTCGAGATCCCGGTGAAGGGAAGCTAATTAGGCGAGCGACCGGACGAAGTGCCGCGTATCGAGCGGCTCTCCGGTGGCCCTGAGAACCGTGTCGCGCCAGTTCTCGCGGGCGCCGGGGCCGAAGAAGGATTCCAGGAGGTAGCGGCCGGCTACCTCGTTCTCGTAGAAGGGACCGCGGGTTACGTTCTCTTCCAGGTAGTTCCTTAGCTGGGCGGCTATGAGGTTGCCTATCATGTAGTTCTGGTAGTAGACGGGGGCGGTTGCCACGTGGATCTTGGCCGCCCAGTCCGGCTCGTCGCGTCCCGGCGGGCGCCCGACGTGTTGCAGCCGTTCTACGAGATTCCACCAGACATCGTTGAGGTCTTCCCTATCGGGGTTGGCGTAGAGCTCTTTCTCGAACCGGAACACCACGAGCGCCCACCGCGTAAAGACGAGCAACTCGTCCCGCCGCCGCGCGGCGAGCCGCTCCTGACCGGCCGCGACCTCATCCTCGGGCACGCCGGCCACACGCCTCAACCAGCCCGGCTCCTCGGAGAGGGCGCCCATCATGAGCGCGATGGCCTCGGTGGTGGCGACGTGCGAGACGCCCCGCAACAGGTACGGGAGCCCGGGGTTTATGTGCCGGTCGTAGACGGCGTGGCCGAACTCGTGGAGCATGGTGTTCATCCAGTAGGCGTCGGGCTTTCCCGCCCTCAAGTTCGCCAGCACCCGCACGTCGTAGGGATATTGCCGACCCACCGAGAGGCAGAAGGCGTGCTGGTTCTTGCCGTCCCGCGCGTAGAGGTCGCTCTTCGCCACGACGCCCCGCACGTCGAGACCCAGAGAGTCGTAGGTCTCGCGGGTGAGGGTTTCGAGGTCCTTGCCCTCGAAGAAGCGGTCCGTGTTCAGGCTGCCGTCTTCGGGGGGTTCCTGGAAGAACGGGTCGGAGAAGTGCCACGGTTTCGGGTTGTCGGTTCCGAACTTCTCCCCGAGGCTTTCGTCCAGGCGTGCCTTGAGCCCGCGGAACGGCGCCTCGGTGGCGGCCTCCAGGCTCGACATGAGATCTTCTAACTCTTCGACGTCCATCTCCTGCAGGTCCAGAGAGCGGTGGTAGTGGTCCGGGTAGCCGGCGTCGCGGGCCAGCCTGTTCCTGAGGCGGGCGAGTTCCCTGACGGTCCCCTCGACCTCGCGGCCGACGGTCTTCGAGGCCTCCCACGCCTCCCGGCGAACGTCCTCCACATGGGAGGTCCGCAGGATGTCGCGCACCTCGTTCTCGCCGACCGGCCTGCCGCCCACGACGCCCCGGTGTTTCCCGTAGACCGCGTTGGCCTCGGCCTCCAACTCCTCGATCCTGCCGAGGACTTCGGCGTCGCCCCGCCGGGCCGCGTACGTCCTGTAGAGAACCTCCACCTGCCGGCGCAGGAGATCGTCTTCGATAGAATCCCGTTCCGCGAACCAGCCGGCGACCTTCTCCTGCTCGACCCCGTCGGCGAAGAGGCGGTTGTACTCGGTCCCGGCCCGCACGAGCCCGCGCTGCGCCGCCTCCGAGCCCGTCACCGCGAGGTCCCACCACGCCTCGGCGACGGCCCTCTCCGCGGGGGCCACGCGCTCCTCGAAGCGGGAGATAAAAGACTGGATCTCGGCGGCGGACGTCAGCGGCGGGCGGTCTCGCGGCGGTTGCCGAGGTAGATCACGACGAGCAGCGTCACGATGCCGACGGTCGCGAACTGCAGCAACCCCACCGGGCTATTGCCCTGACCGCCCACGACGAGCGCCGCCACGAAGACCAGCCCGAGTGCCGCCCACCCGGCCGTCCTGTAGGCCAGGTAGGCCGCGACGAGCCCGACCAGCGTGTAGACGATGAACATGAACGGGCTGAGCACCGTCAGGAACTCGAAGACGCCGGGGCTGTCGCCCAGGGCCCAGAGCCCGATCTGGCCCGCCGCGATAAACGCCAGGAAGGCCCCGACAAAACTTATGGCGCCTGACTTGAGCGTGATCGGCTCGGGGTCGAACCTGTGGGGCTCGTACCAGCGCTCCTCGCTTGCGTCGTAGCGCCCGCGGGTCCTTCGCCCCTGATCCCCGCCCGAGTCCCTACCACCGGAAGGGGCCTCTTTCCTGCCGAAGCGCCCCTTGAGGCGTTCGCCGAAAGAGGAGCCTGCGGACTCGCGGGCTTGGCGGCGCGAGGAGAGCTCGTCCTCGGCCTGGCCGAAGTCGAACTGGAGGCCGGCGAGCTGGTCGGCGGCGTGGGCGAGGTCGAGGGCCTCGTCGTGCTGGCGGCGTCGGTCGGGGTCCGAGAGGACGGCGGTCGCCTCCTGGATGCGGGAGATCTCCTGGGCGTGGCCGCCCTGAGGGTCCGGGTGGAGG
>CAXTDD010000591.1:0-2652 GCA_964242955.1 uncultured Rubrobacteraceae bacterium
GTACGGGACGCTCTCTGAGGTGGGGCTGGCATTAAAGGTCGGGCGGCCGGTGGTGTCGTTGGGGGGTTGGGATCTTGGAGAGCACCTCACCGTTGCGGCCACGCCGGCGGAGGCGGTCGAGGCGGCGTTCGGGCTGCTGGGTGTGTAGAATTTCGCGGGGGTTTGGTTCGGAGATCCGGAGGTCATATGGCTGAGAACGGGCGCGTCGCGCTGGTGAGCGGGGGAAACAGGGGGATAGGATTGGAGGTCTGCCGCCAGCTCGCCGAGCGGGGGCTGACCGTGATCCTGGGCTCCCGCGATGAGGAGAACGGGCGTGGTGCGGCGGAAGGGCTGCCGGGAAACGTCGTCGCCCACCAGCTCGACGTGGCCGACGAGGGCAGCGTGGAGAAACTCGCGGCCTCCGTCGAAGAGGGGTTCGGCCGGCTCGACGTGCTCGTGAACAATGCCGGCATCTCCAACGACGACGGCCAGAGCGGGGCCGAGGCCGACCTGGATCGCGTAAGAGAGACGCTGGAGGCGAACCTTTTTGGGGCTTGGCGGCTGTGCGAGGCGGCGGTTCCGCACATGCGGCGGGAGGGGTACGGCAGGATCGTCAACGTCTCCACGGGTCTCGCGGCCCTGGAAGACATGGGCGGCGGCACCCCCGGCTACCGCATCTCCAAGACCGCCCTCAACGCCCTCACCCGCATCCTGGCCTCCGAGCTGCGCGGAAGCGGCATCCTCGTCAACGCCGTAAACCCCGGCTGGGTCCAGACCGACATGGGCGGCTCCGGCGCCAGCCGCACCGTCGAGGAGGGGGCCGACTCCATAGTCTGGGCGGCGACGCTGCCCAACAACGGCCCGACCGGCGGTTTCTTCCGGGACCGGCGGCACGTCGCGTGGTGAGGGAGCTATTAGCTTTTAGCTCTTAGCTTGCCTGGGTAGTCGCCCGGGCTGGACTGCTTGACCCTGACCGGGGTGTCTTTGTTGCAAGGGCGTGAGGGTTCCTAGCGGACGTGGTGCTCGAATGCTTCGACAGCTCGTGCTATGCCGTGCTCCGACCTTATCTCTGCTCCGAGGGTTTCGCAGCGCTGGAGCATTCGGGCGTCGGTGACGGTCTGGAGGATGGCGCTGGAGAGTCTCTCTGCGGTGAGGTCTTTTTGGGGGATCGGGGTCGGGCCGGCGCCGAGGGAGGCGATGCGCCAGGCCCAGAAGGCTTGGTCCGGCAAGACCGGGACCGTCACGGAGGGCAACCCCGCCCTGAGCGCGGCGGCCACGGTGCCCGCGCCGCCGTGGTGTACGGCCGCCGCGACGCGCGAGAAAAGCCAGTCGTAGGGCACCTCGCCGGAGATACTGATGACGTTCTCCGGCAGGTTGGCAGCCTCGATACCGGCGTGGTTTGAGAGGAGGATGCCCCTGAGACCTGCTCGTCCCAGCGCCTCCGCCGTCAGGGAGACGATGCGCGCGGTCTCGGCGGCCTCGACGTTGCTCATGCTGCCCAGGCCGAGCGCCACCGGGGGATCCCCGTCCGCCAGAAACCCGCGGAGCTTCTCCGGGGGCTCCCAGCCCTTCTCGTGGTCCAGAAACCAGTAGCCGGTCGTGGGCATACGGTCCGTCTCCCTCGGGTCGGGAGGGAGCACGTGCCGGCTCCAGCCGAGCAGGATCGGCCGCCGGTGACGGTGTATCTCCGCGATGGGCCCCGCGAGAACGGGGACCGGGGGCAACCCCAGTTCCCTGCGGGCGTCGGCCACGAGCGGCTGCAGGACGCGCCAGTAGAGCTGCTCGACCGCCACGTGGCCCAGGCGGTTGTAGAGGCCTCCCGCGACGGGCAGCCGCATCGGACGTCCGAGGCCGGCGCTGGGGTAGCTGCCACCACGGACGAACAGCGGCTCCACCGTGCTTCCCACGGAGGGCAGCCCCAAGTGCTCCGCCGCCATGAAGCCCCCGAACCCGAGCGGCGAGTAGACGACGGCGTCGGCCCCCTCGCACGCTGCGAGGCAGTCGCGCAGGGCGTGCGCGACATGGGGGCGCAGGAGGGGGCGGAAGGTCCTTGCGAACTTCAGGGGGTTCCGGCCGGCTTCGACCAGCGCGGACATGAGGTCGTGCGGCGAAGGGCCGGCGACCGGATGGAACGGCAGGCCGCGTCCCTCGACCATCTTCCTGTACGGCTCCCAGGTCGCCAGGGTTACCTCGTGGCCCGCCTCCTCCAACCCCAGGCCGAGCGCCACGCAGGGTTGGACGTCGCCCCTGGAACCGGCGGTCGTTATGACGACCCTCAACCCTTCTGCCCGTCCCACTTCTCGCGCAGGCGCAGGGAGAGGACGAAGACGGCGAGGCCGGCGAGGACCACCAGCCCGAGGGCGGCGCGGAGCCCGATCAGCTCTGCCAGGCCGCCAACCAGCGGCGTCGAGAGCAGCCCCCCGCCGAACGAGAACGTGGTGACCACGGAGACCGCGGCCCCCGTCCTCCCGGGAAACATGTTCCCGGCCACGGAATACGCCAGGGGCACCATGCCCGAGATCGCCAACCCCACCAGCAAGAACCCGCCGCCGACGAGCACCGGCAGGGTGGTAGCGAGGGCGAACGACATGCCGGCCGCCGCGAGCAGGCCCGCGCATGCCAGCGTCGCTCGATTGCCCAGCCGTCCCACGACCAGCGCGGTCGCGAGCCTCC
>CAXTDD010000592.1:0-2644 GCA_964242955.1 uncultured Rubrobacteraceae bacterium
CGGTACTGCAGGTCGGCGAGCTCGACCTCTAGCCTGCTGGCCGCGTCACCAGCATGGACCTCGAAGATGCGGATGATCAACTCCGCCCTGTCCACCACGCTGGCGCCCAGGCCACGCTCCAAGGTCCTTGCCTGGGACGCCGTCAACTCGTCGTCGGTGACCACGAACACCGCCCCGGCCTCCTCGACCGCAACCCGCAACTCCTCGCGCTTGCCGACCCCGATATAGCCGGCGTTGTCCCGCCTGGCCTGCTCCACCACGCCGACGACCTCCATGCCGAGCGTCGTCGCCAGCCGGCGCAACTCCTCCATGTGGCGCGGCTCGCCGGCCCCTACCAGGACCGTCCGCGCGTTGCCCTCTTCCCGGATCTCTATCATCCGGATATTGTATCATGCATGGTATTCAAAATGTTCGCCTGTCCGGGGTTCTCGAGGACGGCGACGCGGGCGCGGCCTTCGACGGTGCGGGCGAGTTTATCGAACCAGCGCATCTGCCGGCGGGCGAGTCGCCTGGTTCTGGCGGAGATCCGCTCCTCGGCCTGCCCGGCCGTGATCTCCCCGTCCACAAAATCTAGTAGCTCCCTGACACCGACGGCCTCCAGGACCGAGGGGTTCACTGAATATCCCTCCCGCTGCATCCGGCGTATCCTCTTAGCCTCGTCGACGCCAACTGCCAGTATCCTCCGCGACCTCTCCGCTATCGAGGCGTCCAGCACGCCCCTGTCCGGCCTGAGGTAGACGACGGTGGTTTCGTACCTCAGGTCCCCGGACCAGATGGAACCTCTTTGCTGCGCTCCCGCCATCTCTAGCTCCAGGGCTCTTGCGGCCCTCCTTGGATTCGTCTCGCCCGCCGCGGCCACCTCCGCCCGGTGCCGGACCTGGCGCGGCACCTCGGGGGCGATAGGGACGTCGAGCAGGATGGCGTTCAAGTACATACCGGTACCGGCGTCGAGCACGGCCCCGTTCCCCGATTCGCGGATCAGGGTCCGCGCCATCTCCGCGTGGCAGGCCACGGTCCAGCGATCCGTGACGGGCACCACCGAGACGAGTTGTGCGGGCCTGCGCCTGGCCTGGTTGGTGATGCCCTCGATCCCGGAGTAGACCTGCATCGAGTCAACCAACACCACCGGGACGTGGGCGCCCCGGTCTCCGGAGAGGCGTTCGGCCAGGTTGTCGGCCAGCTCGCTCTTGCCGCTGGCGGTGGGGCCGCAGACGACCAGGACCTTTTGTCCGGCGGGTGGCTGCTTGTCGGCGGGAGGTTCTACCGGGCCGGCTCCGCGTAGAGCACGTGGGGGCCGGCTGACCCTATCCGGACGCGGACGTAGTCCCCGGGGGCGGCGTCGGTGTCGAGGTGGACGGCGTGGCCGCTCCAGGTCTCGCCGATGGCACGCCCGTGCTCGTTGGCCCCGTAACGCACGTAGACGTCTTCTTCGGCCCCGATCTTGCGCCGGTTGCGATGAAACGCGTTGCCCTCGACGGCCCGGAGCACCTGCGAAAAGCGCCTCTGCGCCACGTCGGGGGCCACGGCCTCACCCATCATACCGGCCGCCTGGGTCCCTTCCCTCGGCGAGAACTTGAAGACGTAGGCGGAATCGAATTGGCAGTCCTCGACGAGCCGGAGCGTCGCCTCGTGGTCCTCCTCGGTCTCCCCGGGGTGCCCGACTATGATGTCCGTGCTCAGCGTCCCGTCCGGGGCGGCCTCCCTGAAGACCTCTATCTTGCGCCGGTAGCGCTCCGCCTTGTACCCGCGGTGCATAACCTTGAGCATCCTGTCGGAGCCTGACTGCACGGGCAGGTGCAGCCTCTTGACGATCGCGTCCCTCTCGCCGATGGCCCTGAGCGTCCGATCCTCCATGTTGGACGGGTGGCTCGTCGTGAACCACACCCGCGGCGCCCTATCTGCCACCGCCTCCAGGAGGTCGCAGAACCGCTCGCCCTCGCTCCTCCACGCATCCACCGTCTGACCGAGGAGCGTGATGTAGCCGGTCCCGCTCTGCACGAGCCGGTCCACCTCCGAAAGGACGCTCTCCTTCGTCCTGCAGACCATCCTGCCCCTGACGCTCGGCACCACGCAGTAGCTGCACTGGTAGTTGCAGCCCGTCATAATCGTGAGGAACGACGCGTGAACGCCCTCCGTACCGGGCAACTCCGGCGTGTAGGTCTCCTCCATCGTCGGCAGCCCGACGAACTCGGCCAACTGGTATGTATTATGCGTGCCCAGGACGAGGTCTATCCCGAATTGGCGGCGGAGGGTTTCGGATTCTTCGGCGGCACCGATGCAGCCTGTGAGGGCCACCTTTTTGACGCGGCCCTCGCGGCGCAGGCGGGTGAGTTCGCCGAGGTGGCCGCGGACGCGGTGGACGGCGTTCTCGCGGACGTAGCAGGTGTTCAGGATGACGATGTCGGCGTCCTCGTAGCGGGTGACCTCGGCGTACCCTGCGTCCTGGATCATCCGCCGCATCCGGTCGGAGTCGTGGACGTTCATCTGGCAGCCGAACGTCCTTATGCAAGCCGTCTTGCCGGCAGGAGGGATCGGCCTTGCGGAGGATTCGTCCGGTTTACGGGTCAGCGGGATCGGCGGCTTGGCGGTCTCACTCATACTCTTCCTCCGGTTCGTAGACGCGGGCCTTCAAAGAGATCTCACC
>CAXTDD010000593.1:0-2633 GCA_964242955.1 uncultured Rubrobacteraceae bacterium
GAACCACCCGGGGCGGGACCGCGCGCAGCGCCAGCACCGCGAGCCCCACGAGGACGGCGAGGGCGGCCGGGATCGTCAGCTTCCTGAACACGCCCACAACTTAGCACACCGGATGCGGGGTGTTAGCCTCCCGGCTCGAGCGTGAGCTCGTGCTCGGTCTCGTACCCCTCGGAGCTCATCGGAAGGTACTTCCCTTCGCGCCACCGAGGCAGCAGGTCGTCGAAGCTGGCGGAGAGCGGGTTGCCGGACTGGCCCATCGGGTGCACGTAGCGCGACGCTTCCGGATCTGCGAGGTCCACCACCTGCCGGTAGCTTGGCCCGGCCTCCATCGCGAAGGTCCGTGGGTCGTAAGAACCCACGTTGACCGTCGAGGAGTCGCCGCCGAAGGGCACCGAGCGGTCCGACAGGCGCGAGAGCGGCGTCGCGGAGAGAACGGGATGCTCGAAGGTGGCTTCGTGCGACTCTCCCCACTCTGGCACCTCACCGTCGAAGCGGCCCAGCGCACGCCCGAACGCACGGTTGGCGTGGTCCGCGCAGCCCTCCCGCCGTTCGGTCCCGGGCTCATCGCAGTTGCGGTCGCCGTTCTTCAGGGCGTCGAGGAGGTAGCGCGGCTCCGGCCAGAACTCCTCGCCGACCTCGCGGGCCGGCAGTCGGCTCAACTCTGAGTACCAGGAGGCGAAGACTGTAGCCTCCCGGGAGCCGGGTTTCGCTTCGCCGTCCCAGGCCAGGAGCCTGCCCCGCCACCCGCGCGCCTCCTCGGAGCGCGGCTCGACACGCTCCAGGATGGGGCGCAAGTCGCGGAAGAGGGACGAACGCTGGTCGCGCTGGATGCGCGCCATGTCCTCCGCCGTCAGGTCGTCGCCGGCGGCTTCGATCAGCTCCTCGATCCGCTCCGCCCGGTATGGTTCGGCCCACTCCAGCGAGAGATCGTAGGGATACCCCTCGGGGGTGACCTTGTTGTTCGCCGTCACGATGAGTCCCTTCTCCGGGTTGAGGGCGCGGGGCACTTCGTCGAAGGGCACGGAGCCTTTCCAGTCGTAGCTTCCGTCGCCGGGCGCGGGGTAGAGGCCGATGTGGTCCTGCGCGCGGATCGGGTACCTGCCGGGCGCCACGTAGCCGATGTTCCCCTCCACGTCGGCGTAGACGAAGTTCTGCGCCGGCGCGACGTAGGGGCGCAGGGCTTCGTTGAACTCCTCCCAGTTCCCGGCCCTGTTCGTGTCGATAAAGGCCTCCAACGTGCGGTCCTCCCCATCGAGGCTCGTCCACCGGAGGGCGAGAGGCGCGGTGTCCTCGGGGGCGTCCACCACGTCGGAGACCACGGGGCCGTGCACCGTCTCGCGGACCGTAAGCTCCACGTCCTCCGCCCCGTCGACCTTTATCGTCTCGTTGCGGACCCCGTAGCGTCGGTCTTCACCCTTGTAGCGGTATGCACCGCCGTCGGCCGTCTCTTCCAGGGCGTAGAGGTCCTGCACGTCGGCGCCGACGTTGGTGACGCCCCAGGCTATGCGGTCGTTGCGCCCGATGACCACGCCGGGCATACCCGGCAGCGTAGCGCCCACGGCCTCCAGCGTCGGGGACTCTATGTGGGCCAGGTACCAGAGCGAGGGCACCTGTAATCCCAGGTGCGGGTCGTCGGCCAGCAGCGGTTTCCCGCTCCGCGTGCGCCCCCCGCCCACGACCCAGTTGTTGGACGCCTCGATCGAGACGGGCAGCGAGCGGCGCAGCGCCCGTAGTTCGTCCGCCCGCCGCGCCTCGGCGCGTCCCGGCGTGGCCCGCAGGTCCCCTTCACCCAGGACCGTCGCGGCGTCTTCCGGGTAGGGCGGCAGGAGTTCGGCTATGCGTTCGGGGCTCAGGCCGCGGGCGCGCAGGCGGTGACGGGTCAGCTCCGATTCGTAGTTGGCCGAGAGGTCGAGGCTCATCATCTTCGCCCACACCAGCACGTCGGCCGGCCTCCACCTCTCTGGCTCGTAGCGCAGCAGGCGGAACTCGGGCGGCAGCCCGGGGTCAGTGTCCAGGTAGGCGTTGACCCCTCCCACGTAGGCGTCCACGGCGCGTCGTCCGTCCGGGGTCAGGTTCCGGTAGGCCTCTTCGGCGGCCTCGTAGAAGCCCCAGGTTCGCAGGAAGCGGTCCTGCTCGACGGCGTCGGGGCCTAGCACCTCCGAGAGCCGACCCGCGCCCACCCTGCGCTGGAACTCCATCTGCCAGAGCCTGTCTTGGGCGTGCACGAAGCCGAGGGCGAAGAACACGTCGCGCTCGCTGGTGGCCCTCACGTGCGGCACGCCGGAAGGCTCGCGCTCGACGGTCACCTCCCCTTCGAGTCCATCCAGCGAGAGCGTACCGTCGAGTTGGGGCGCGATGGAGGTCCGCAGGTAGGCGTAGCCGCACGAGGCGAGCAGGACGCCCAGGAGCACCGCCGCCAGCGCGGAGATACCCACCCACCGCAGTACGCGTCGTCCCACGATCCTCCTACCACGCAACACCCCGCGCACATGTTACACGGTCGAGACCGAACGGCGCCCCAAACGGTGTCCCGCCCGGCGCCACGTTGACCCCTTCGGGGGCGTCCCGTATACTCTTTCGGCTGCCCTGTCGGAGTGGCGGAATTGGTAGACGCGCTAGGTTGAGGGCCTAGT
>CAXTDD010000594.1:0-2630 GCA_964242955.1 uncultured Rubrobacteraceae bacterium
GGGTAGTCCGTGGCGAACATCAGGAAGTCGTCCGAGCCGATCATCTCGAACATCCGGTAGAGGTCTTTCGGGTCGTCCGGGTACTCCATCGGCTGCGTCGAGAACTTGACGCGCTCGCGGATGTAGTGACTCGGCAGCCGCTTGACCCAGGGAACCTCGCGACGCAAGGAGCGGTAGTTGTAGTCGAAGCGCCACATCAGGTGCGGCACCCAGGTCCAGCTCGACTCGACCATCGCCACCTTGAGCTCCTCGAACCTGTCGAAGACGCCGTTGGCTATGAGGCTTATGAGCTGGGACTGCCAGTTCTGGCTTATGGCCGTGTGCCACTCGATGTAGTAGGGCGGCAGGCCCACGGCCGTGCGCGTCCCCCCGCTCTGGTGGAAGGCTACCGGCAGGTTGTTTCTCTCGGCGGCCTCGAAGATCGGCCAGTAGAACTTGTGCCCGAAGACGTGGTGGGCCACCGCCGGCAGCAGGACCTGAACGAAGCGCGGGTCGCTCCCTACGCGGTCGATCTCACGCGCCGCCGCCTCCGGCTCCTGGGCCGCCACCGTTATGGAGCTCCTCAGCCTCTCGTCCTTCTGCAACCAGTTCTCGAAGACCCAGTCGTTGTAGGCGCCCGCGAGCGCCACGGCGAACTCGGGCTGTATCTTGTGGTCCGTCGGATGGAACAGGCTCACCAGTATCGCCGGCTCGACCCCGAACCTGTCGAGCACCTGCTCCTGCAACAGCTCCAGCTTGGAACCGGCCGGGCTCCCGTCGTCGGTGACGGCGTCGGCTATCGCAACGCCGGTGGCTTGCGGGAACGCGTACGGGTTTCCGGGGGGTCCCTTGAAGCCGTCGTTGATGGCGATGCGACTCCGCCACGGCTCCTCCAGGTACGGGGCGAGGTCCTTGATCGAGGTCAGCATCTCGTGCACGTCCACGTCCACAACAGGCAACTTCTGCCTACCGTTCTGATGCGTCCCCGCTCTCGCTACGTCGGTCATCCGGCCCAATCCTCCTCTATAATAGCTTGTCTATTGTTTGACTTAACAACGTGGGAGCCTACCCCTGCCGATTCCGCAGTTCAAGGCACCGGGGTAACAAAGTGGTCCAGTTCACGGGCGGTCCATGGTACGCACGGGGCCACAATCGGCATTCCCATGCCTAAGAACGGGGACACGGGCGTCTGCCAAAAACCCTCGAAAAAGTTCGCGAAACCCAACGAAGTGGTCATCATCCGGTGCCTCTTTTGGCCTGGCCGGAGCCGGGCCTGTGGTCGTTGGCGATGGTCTCGCCGAAGGGGCCCGTGTTCACGCCGCGGGCCTGGAGGCGTGGTCCGCCGTGGGCCAGGGGGAGGCGGGGCATGACGAGCTCGGCGAAGCGGTAGGCCTCTTCGAGGTGCGGGTAGCCCGAGAGGATGAAGCTGTCGATCCCGGCATCCATGTACTCGCGCATCCGCTCTTCGACCGACTCTGGATCTCCGACGAGGGCCGTGCCGGCACCGCCGCGGGCGAGGCCGACGCCCGCCCAGAGGTTCGGGCTGACCTCGAGTTGGTCGCGCCGGCCGCCGTGGAGGGCGCTCATGCGCTTCTGGCCCTCGGAGTCCATGCGGGCGAAGACCTTCTGGGCCGAGGCGATGGTCTCGTCGCTGAGGTTGGCTATCAGCTCGTCGGCGGCGGCCCACGCCTCTTTACTCGTCGGACGCACGATGACGTGCAGGCGGATGCCGAAGGAGACCTCGCGGCCGGCTTCCCGTGCCGCCTCGCGCACCGTGGCGACCTTCTCGGCGACTTGCTCCGGCGGCTCGCCCCAGGTGAGGTACTTGTCGATGGTCTTTGCGGCGACGCCGATGGCGTCGGGGGAGGAGCCGCCGAACCAGAGCGGGGGCCCGTCCTCCTGGACCGGGGGGAAGATCAACTCCGAGCCCTCGACGTTTATGTGGTCGCCCCGGTGGTACACCTTCTCCCCGGCCAGCAGGCGTTTGTAGACCTCCAGGAACTCGCGGGTGACCTCGTAGCGTTCGGCGTGGTCCATGTGGATGCCGTCGCCCTTGTTCTCGACCGGGTCCCCGCCGGTCACGACGTTTATGAGCATCCGCCCGCCGGAGAGACGGTCGAGCGTGGCGGTCATGCGGGCCGCCAAACTTGGCGGCTGCAGCCCGGGCCTGACGGCGACCAGGTAGCGCAGGTTCTTTGTCAGCGGCGCCATCGCCGAGGCGACGACCCAGGCGTCCTCGCAGCTCTTCCCTGTGGGGAGCAGGACGCCGTAGTAGCCGAGGTTATCGGCGGCCTGGGAGATCTGGGCCAGGTACTCCAGGTCTACGGCCCGTCCGCCCTCGGTGGTCCCGAGGTAGCGTCCGTCGCCGTGCGTGGGCAGGAACCAAAGGACGTTGGCCCCGTTGCCGTTCTCCGTGGTCGTTGTCATCCGTCGCCTCCGCTTGTTCCGTGGTCGTCCTTGTCTCGGTGTTCGCCGGTCGCTACCCGGCCCTGCGCTCTCCAGCCGACCTGACGGCGTCCCACGGCGGGGCAGGCGCGCTCGCGGGATCGGCGAGCAGCACTTCAGCCAGCTCCGCGGCCTGGGCCCGGATCTCCGGCACGGCTATCGACTCCCAGAGCTGTCCCTTGCGCAGCCCGCCGAGGGTGTACAGG
>CAXTDD010000595.1:0-2612 GCA_964242955.1 uncultured Rubrobacteraceae bacterium
GCGGTCCGCGGCGGCCCAGTGCGAGACGCAGCCGCAGTTCCGGCAGCGGTGGAACTCGATGGACCTGCCACCCCACATGTAGACGTCGGCGGGCGGATCTGGGGGCAACATCCGCACTTCATGGGGCGGATAGTAAGCCCACAAAACGCCGTAGCGTCGGCATAGCGAGCAGTTGCACTCCGTAACCTCCGACGGCGGAGCGTCGACCTCCAGGCGGACGGAACCACAATGGCACGAAGCGCTTACATCGGTACTCATTACACAAACCCTCCCTGTTGAAGTTGAAAAGGCTTTCGGCGGACAGCCGGGTAGTCATCGCGTGAGGCGACGGAGCGCGATGACGTTGTCGGTGACGGTGGCGGACTGCCCGTCCGGGCCGGTGGCCTCCCGTTGTGGGGCACCCACGAACTCGCCGTGCCACCGAGAAGGGTCCAGGTCCAGCGCGGCCAGTGATTGCTCCGGGGTCGGGAAGACCGTGTCCGGGTCGGCCCATGACCAGGGTGCTACCGAGGCATGCTCGACGATCAGCAGCAGACCGCCGGGGGCCACGGCCCGCGCCGCGGCCTGCAAAACGCGCGTACGCGGGAACTCGACCGGCGAATGCAGAAACAGGGCGGAGACCAGATCGAACCGGCCGTTGGGAAAGGTGCTCGCCAGATCGTGCCGCTCGAACGCGATGAGATCCGAGACCCCCGCGGTTTGGGCATTTTTGGCCGCGCGGGCGAGGACCGTACCAGACACGTCGACGGCAACCACCCGCCAGCCGCGCCGGGCCAGCCAGACAGCATCGTCCCCCTGGGAACAGCCCAGATCGAGCGCGGTACCTATCGGGAGCGGCCCGGCAAATCTGACGAGGGCGCCGCCCGGTCTTCCGCTCGATGGTCGTGTGGAGGCCCGATAGTGCTCCTCCCAGAACCGCTCGGCCGGACTGCCGCCGCCTTCGCCGTGAAACTCACCGTCCATCGTCGATCTTCCTTTCTTTGCCTGACCTCAGTCGATATGGTCAAAGGGATTTGTCAAGATCGCCCCGTTCCCGCGGTGGACGACAGACGATCCCGGTGGGCGGCGACGGCCTCTCGCGTGTCCTCGGCTATTAGATCGACGTTGATGGCAGCCCCGGCCATCACGCCGGCATTGGCGGAACCGAGGACCTGCGCGGTGGGGTCGGTTACGTTCCCGGCCACCCACACCCCGGGCACGGCGGTGAGGCCCATCCTGTCGGCCTCAATGTGCTCACCCATGCCGGAGGGATGGTTGGTCGTCTCAAGGCCGAGGCCGGCGAGCATTCCGCCACGGGCGGCGAAGCGCGGCCCGACAACCACGGCACTACGCGGGATGACCTCGCCGTTTCGCAGCCGGACACCCGTGAGCCGGTCTTCGTAGACTTCGAGCGAAGCGACCTCCCCTTCCACGACCGTGATGCCGAGCGCCGCGAGCTGCTCGGCATCCTCGTCGGTGGGCTCAGGCGCGGTGTGCAGGAAGAGCGTCAGGTCCGCCGTCAACTGCCGAAACAAGAGCGCCTGATGCACGGCCATGGGGCCCGATGCAAGGACACCGACCGGCTGGTCCCGGACCTCCCACCCGTGGCAGTACGGGCAATGCAGCACGTCGCGCCCCCAGCGCTCCCGGACCCCAGCAACGTCCGGCAGCTCGTCTACCAGCCCCGTGGTGACCAGCAGCCGCCTCGCGCCGACCCGGCGACCGTCCTCCAGCGTAACGGTGAAGCCGCCGTCGACAGACTCGGCCGAGGCGACGCGTCCGTCGAGCACCCGCGCGCCGTAGCCGCGGACCTCCTCCCGCCCGACCCGCAGCAGTTCGGCCGGGTCCATGCCATCCCGGGTGAGGAACCCGTGGACCTCGGACGCGGGTGCGTTGCGCGGCTCTCCGGCGTCGACGACCAGCACCGAGCGCCGGGATCTACCACGCATCAGCGCGCCGCCGAGGCCGGCGGCGCCACCACCGACCACCACGACGTCGTACGTTAAGAGATCTTGGGCATCAGTCACCTGCATCTTGTTCTCCTTCCAGAAATTCTGGTTCCGTAGTTGCCACTCGACGCGCTTCTCAAAGGGGGTGGACCATCCGCTACGCCTCAGGTTTCGCGCCGCCCGCCCGCGTCCACTTCTCCGAACCCGCGGTGTCCCTCCCTAAACGGGTGGGGACGTCCGGGGGATCCCACCCCGTGAGTACACGGCACGCACGAGACCATCAGCACTTCCGCGTCCTCCTCGGAGAAAACGTCGAAGCGATGCCGCAACCTGGCATCGAAAAAGGCCGCGTCTCCGGGTTCGAGGACCGTACGCTCGTTGCCCAAAGTGAGCCTGAGCCTCCCCTTGAGCATGTACAGCCACTCCTGGCCGCCGTGCTCGTGGTCGTGGTGCTCGGTATCCACCCGGTCGGCCGGGAAAACGACCTTCACGGCCGTAAGCCCCTCCGGCCCGGCCTCCGGCATCAGCGGCTGAAAGCGCAGCGCCCAACTTTCGTAGAACGGGGCCTCAGCCCCCCTTACCACCGTCCCCGGCCCCGGCTCCTCCGCCTCCTCGAAAAGCTCGTCCACGGGGACGCCCAGGCCGAAGGCCAGCCTCAACAGCCCGTCCAAAGAAGGCTGACGC
>CAXTDD010000596.1:0-2612 GCA_964242955.1 uncultured Rubrobacteraceae bacterium
CTCGCGCCACAGCTCGGCGCTGGTGGCGAGCCTGGTCCTTATGTCGTCGAGCGGCTCGAGCCCGCCCTCGATGTCGTGCGCCGCGGCGTAGAACCGGTCCATCATCAGCATGGCGAGGGAGGCCAGCACGGCGTTCTTGGACTCGAAGTAGAAGTAGAAGGTGGGCCTGGATATCCCCGCCCCCTGGGCCAACTCCTCCACCTCAATCTCCTTGAGCGGCTTCTCCGCCAGCAGCCGATCCAACGTTCCCAAGATCGCCTCCTCGCGCAGGTCCCCCTTGTAACGGCCCTGCCGGCGCGTCGGTAGGTCATGCCTCTTCTTGTACCGCTCTCGCCCCATCCATCGCTCCCGACCGTGTGTTGGTACCGCCCCAAACCATGCCACAGTAGACCATAACAAACGACATTAGAAAATAATAAACACGCGTTGACAAGACCCAGTCGTGGTGTTAGCTTGTGGACCACGCCGGACCTCGATAGCAGAGTCCTGTTCTTCGGGACGCCGGCGGGATGGTTGCGCCATCGGTGCCGAGGGGAAAAGGCCCGGTGGTCGGCGTGGTGGAGGCGCGGGACGGGGTGGAATCTTCGCGGATCGCATCGACCGTACCTCCCAGGGGTAGGAGCCTCAAGAGAAGGCGTAGGAGGCACGACGACGCGGGCTCGCGTCGTGAGGCTCGGGTCGAAGGAGGAGAGGATGGCAGGCGCCGCGGCGCAGCAGGCCCCGGAGAGGGCGCTCAGGAGGACGGCCACGGTGGCGCTCGTGGCCTCCGTGCTCGAGTGGTACGACTTCTTTATCTACGGCACGGCGGCGGCCCTGGTCTTCAACGAGGTCTTCTTCCCCACCGCCAGCCCGCTCGTGGGGACGCTGTCGGCGTTCGCCGCGCTCGGGGTCGGCTTCATCTTCCGGCCCGTGGGCGGGATCGTCTTCGGCCACTTCGGGGACAAGATCGGGCGCAAAAAGCTGCTCGTAGTGGCGATCCTGATGATGGGGTTGGCGACGACGTTCATAGGGCTCTTGCCACCCTTCGCCGTTCTGGGTATTTGGGCGCCGGTACTCCTGGTGGTGTTCAGATGCGTGCAGGGGCTCGCCGTCGGCGGGCAGTGGGGCGGGGCGGCGCTGCTCGTCACGGAGAGCGCGCCCGCCGACCGGCGAGGGTTCTACGGGGCGTTCGTTCAGGTGGGGGTGCCGGCGGCCCTGATCGTCTCGAACGTGCTCTTTCTCTCGCTCTCGGCGACGCTCGCCCCCGAGCAGTTCGCCGCCTGGGGCTGGCGGGTGCCGTTCTTGCTCAGCTTCGTGCTCGTCTTCGTCGGGCTGTGGTTGCAGCTCCGGTTCGAGGAGACGCCGGCCTTCCGGCAGCTCCGGGAGTATCGCGAGCAGAGCCGCACCGACGAGGAGCGGCGCGAGATCGAGGCGGCCCGCACCTCGCCGATCCTGGAGGTTATCAGGGAGCATCCGCGCCAGATCCTGCAGGCCGCCTTCCTGCTGACGGGGAACACCGCCTACTTCTACGTGGCCTCCGTCTTCGTGGTCGGCTACGTCGAGCAGGGCCTGGGCTTCTCCAGCACGGCGGCTATAGCGCTAGGGCTGGTGGGCAACGTCGTCGGCGTCGTGACGATCTTTGTCGCGGCGACGGTCTCGGACAGGATCGGACGCAGAAAGGTGCTGGTCTTCGGCACCTTCCTTATGGTCCTCTCGATCTTCCCGACCTTCTTCTTGCTGGAGAGCGGGGTCTACGGTTTGATGCTGCTCGGCTCGGGCCTGAGCTCGCTCGGCCTGAGCACGCAGTACGGCCCGATGGCGGCGTCCTTCTCGGAGATGTTCAGTACCAGGGTGCGCTACTCGGGCGCCTCGCTGGCCTACCAGCTGGGGGCCGTGCTGGGGGGCGGCTTCGCGCCGTTCGTCGCCATCGCGCTGCTAGGGGCGACGGGCACCGTCTACGCGGTGGCGGCCTACCTCTCCGTGCTGGGGTTGCTTTCTATCGCCGCCGCCCTGACCCTCCGCGAGCGCACCATGACCGATGGCTCCCTGGAACCGTCGCGCGCGGAGGCCGTCATCCGGAGCGCCGCCGTGGGAGAGCAGGAATGACGGAAGGCGTACCGGTGGCGGATCACCACGAGTTCTACCCGGACCGCGCGCCGCGCTCGCTGCCGCTGCCCCGGACGAGCGTGTGGCACAACCTGGCGGTGTCCGCGGAGCGTTACCCGGAAGGGACGGCCCTCGTCTACTACGGAACCGAGATCCCCTACCGCCGCCTCGCGGACGAGGCGACCCGGCTCGCAGGGTACCTGCAGCGCGAACTGGGCGTGGAGAAGGGCGACCGGGTGGCGCTCTACATGCAGAACTGCCCGCAGTTCGTGGCGGCCTTCTACGCCGTGCTCCGCGCCGACGCCGTCGTCGTGCCGCTCAACCCGATGCTCGTGACGGCGGAGCTCTCGCATCTTCTGAAGGACTGCGGGGCGAGGGTCGCGGTGGTCGGGGACGAGCTGTACGGACGCGTCGCGCCGCTCGTCGGGGAGACCCCCTTGGAGCACGTCGTCACCGCCGTCTACGCGGACTACCTGGAGGAGCCCACGGACCTCGCCGTCCCCGAAGACGTCGCCGCGGCGCGGGGG
>CAXTDD010000597.1:0-2605 GCA_964242955.1 uncultured Rubrobacteraceae bacterium
GATCTTCAGCTACCTCGCCGCCGAGGTCGTCGGCCGGCGGCTGAACGTCGGCGACGCGGCCGTGGCCGCCCGCCTGCTGCTGGTCCTGAACGTTCTTACCATCGTCGGGATGCTCTCCTTCGCGCTGGCCGGCTCCTTCGCGTTCGCGCTGGCGGCCTTCTGGTTCGCGAGCCTAACGAGGACGGTGGCCGGGCCGCTCTATCTGACGTGGCTCAACGAGGGGTTGGAGCCGGGGGTGCGGGCCACCGTGATCTCGATGGGCAGCCAGTCCGGCGCCCTGGGCGAGGCCTCGGCCGGGCCCGTGATCGGGGCCGTCGGCAACCTGGCCGGCGTCCGGACCGCCCTGACCGCCGCCTCCCTCATCCTCTCCCCGACCCTCCTCCTCTACGCCCGCGCCATCCGGCACCGCGGCAGACCCGATTCCAAAGATCTCGATTAGCCCACAAACAGCGGCTTTCGGTTAAATCCGATAAAAATCGTCGGATTTGTGTTGACGGAGCGGGGATTTGGTCCTACTATCCCGCACATGGAGTTGCAAAGTACGCGGGGACAGGCGAAGGGGCGAATGTTCACGGCCCCTGACGCGGGCGCTCGATGTAGCGTGCGCGTCTGATCCACTCCATTCGACACACGATCCCACCGGAGGACCGCGATGCCTGAAGCCCTGCGTTTCCAGCAAGATAGAACAATAGTGCCGGACCCCGAGGGGCTCGATCTCGAGTCCAACCGCCTCGAAGGTTCGGACCCGCGCGAGATCATCCGCTGGGCGGTCGAGACCTACGGCGACGGGCTCGCCCTCTCGGCGTCGTTCGGCGGGGGCGAGGGGATGGCGCTGCTGGACATGATCTCCAAGATCACGGACAAGGTCACCGTCCTTACCATCGACACGGGCTTCATCTTCAGGGAGACGGCGGAGTTCCGCGAAGAGGTCATGCGCCGCTACAGGCTGCCGGTCGAGGTCTTGAGGCCGGCGCTCACGGTCGAGGAGCAGGTCGAGCGCTACGGGGAGCGGATGCGCACCTGCTCGCCCGACCTGTGCTGCCAGGTACGCAAGATCGAGCCTTTGCAGCGGGCGCTCGCCAGCTACGACGCCTGGATGACCGGCATCCGCCGGGTGCAGACGCCCCAGCGGGCCAACACGAAGATAGCCGCGTGGGAGGAGCGTTACGGGGCCGCCAAGATAGCGCCGCTGGCCGGCTGGACCGACGAGCAGGTCTGGGACTACGTTAGGGCGAACGACGTCCCCGTCAACCCGCTCCTGCACCAGGGCTACAAGAGCATCGGCTGCGAGCCGCAGACCAGGCCCGTCCACGACGACGAGGACGCCAGGGCCGGCCGCTGGTCCGGCACGGAGAAGACCGAGTGCGGCCTTCACTGGGTGGGCGGCAACGGCGGTCGCCCCGGCTCTTAGCCCCGGGCTTTTTCCGGCAGACGCTTTTACACGAGTTTTCGGTAGGGGATTTTTCGATGCGCTTTCTCAGTGAGGGCCAGACCCTCAACAAGGTAGAGAAGATAAAGCTCCAGCGCCACCCGCTGGAGGTGAAGCAGGCGATCATAGACACCTATTCCAAGGACCTTTCCAGGATGGACGACGTCCCAGGCGAGGTCGAGCGGCTCAAGTGGGTCGGCGTCTACCCGCAGAAGCAGGGCGGGGACGCGTTCATGATGCGCGTGAAGGTGCCGGGCGGGGTGCTCACGCCGGGGCAGACGAAGGTTATAGGCAGGATCGCCTCGGACTTCGCCAACGGCCCGATCCCCAACCCGCACTTCGGCAACAACTTTCTGGACATAACCACCCGCCAGGACGTCCAGATGCACTGGCTCAAGATGGGGGACATACCGGAGATCTGGCGCAGGCTGGAGGAGGCCGGCATAACGACGGTGCAGGCCTGCGGCGACTCGGCCCGCAACGTCCTGTGTTGTCCCGTCTCGGGCCTCGACCAGGAGGAGGTCATAGACGCGTATCCTGTGGCGCAGGCCATAAGCGACTTCTTTACCGGCAACCGCGAGTACGCGAACTTGCCCCGCAAGTTCAAGATGAGCGTCACGGGATGTTTGGAGGACTGCGCGCAGGCCGAGATCAACGACATCGGCCTGTTGCCCGCGCGCCTCGAAGACGGCACCATCGGCTTCAACCTGCGCGTCGGCGGCGGGCTCTCGGACGGCCCACGGATGGCCTCCGACATCGACGTCTTCGTCAGGCCCGAGGATGCGGTGGAGATCACGCGCGGGATAGCCCAGGTCTTCGGCGAGCTCGGCGACCGCGAGAACCGCTGGACGGCCCGGATGCGCTACCTGGTACAGAAGATAGGTCCCGAAGCCTTCCGCGAAGAGCTCGAAAAACGCGTCTCCGTGGATCTCACGCCCGCCGGCGAGGCCTTGACGAAGCGCTACCGCGGCGACCACGTCGGTGTCCACGCCCAGAAGGTCGTCGAAGACGGGTCGGCGGGTGGAGACGCCCCATCGGGGCGTCTCTACGTTGGGCTGAACGTGCCTGTGGGGCGCATGAGCGGGGAACAATTCGAGGAGGCCGGACGGCTCGCGGAGGAATACGGGAGCGAGGTGCGGCTGGCGACGGACCAGAACCTCGTCATCACGGGCGTGC
>CAXTDD010000598.1:0-2593 GCA_964242955.1 uncultured Rubrobacteraceae bacterium
GGTCCCGTGCACGCGTGCGGCGTGGCAGAGCTGCTGGACGCCACAGAAGTCGTGTTCCCCCCGATGGCCTCGGTCCTGTCGGCGTTCGGCTGCCTCGTGAGCCCCCTGAGGATAGATCTGGCCCGCAGCCGCCTAACGGCCCTGAGCGAGGCGACCACGGAGTCCATCGAGGCGATCTGCCGGGAGATGCGCGACGAGGGGCGCGGTCTGCTGCGGGAGTCGGGGCTTCTCGACGGGGCGGCGTCCTTTCGGTACGCCATCGACGCGCGCTACCGAGGCCAGGCCAACGAGGTCACCGTGTGGCTGGGCGAGGGGCCGCGGTTCCCCGCGACGCCAGCCGACACCCTGTCGGCCTTCGAGGCCCGCTACGAGGAACTCTACGGTATGGCGATCCCGGACGTGCCCGTCGAAGTGGTCACGTGGCGGATCGCGGCCATGGGTCCGGAGCCCGAGCTCGACGTCAACCCTCGTCGCGACGCCCCCGAAGCGCGCGGGCAGCGCCGGACGCGCCGGACCTGGTTCGGTCGGCCCGGCGAGTGGCTCGAGACGACGGTTTTCGCGCGCGACGATCTTGCCCCGGGCGACGCGGTCGATGGCCCCGCGGTCGTGGAGGAGCGCGACACCACCGTCGTCCTGCGTCCCGGCTGGACGGCGACGGTCGCCGACGACCTCTCGTTGATCGCCGTCCGCGGACCAAGCTCGGCGACGCCGTCCCCCGCGTCCTCCAAAAAGGAGCATGCCCATGACCGTTGACACCCTTGCGGATGCCATAGAGGTCCGCGTTCTCTGGAACGCCCTGACCAACCTCGTCAACGAGCAGGGCGCCGGGCTGCAGCGCGTGGCCTTCAGCCCGGTCGTGCGCGAAGCCGGTGATTTGGCATGCGCGCTGTTCGACCGCGAGGCGCGCATGATCGCCCAGGCGGTTACGGGGACCCCCGGCCACACCAACAGCCTCGGGGCCGCGGCACGCGGCATCCTCGACGTCTACCCGCCCGAGAACCTGGAGCCCGGCGACGCGCTCGTGGTCAACGACCCATACATGACCGCCGGCCAACTCCTCGACATCACGGTGCTCACGCCGGTATGGCGGGGCGGCGAGATCGTCGCCTATTTCGGGTCCACCATCCACCACACCGACGTCGGCGGCTACGGCATCGGCGCCGGCGGCCGAGACGTCTTCGAGGAGGGGCTCTGGATCCCGGTGTGCAAGCTGCAGACCGGCGGCAAGCGCAACGAGGACGTCTGGCGCTTTATCCTGTCCAACGTCCGCACCCCGGACCTGGTGACCGGGGACCTGCACGCCCAGCTGGCGTCGGCCGAGCTCGCCGCGAGGCGGCTGAACCGTTTGTGCGACGACCACGGCCTCGACGACCTCGGGGCGATCTCGGAGGAGATCATCCGGCGTTCCGAGAACGCAGTGCGCGAGTCGATCCGGCGGCTGACGTCCGGGACCACGGAGGCCCTCTCGGAACTGGACCTCGTCGACGGCACGAGGATCACGATCAAGGCAAAGATAACGGTCGACGCCGAACGCGGGGAGATTGAGGTGGATTATCGGGGCAGCTCGCCGGCCAGCCCGTTCGGGATCAACGTCGCCGCCAACTACACGTTCTCCTACACCGCCTTCGCGCTCCGCAGCGTCCTGAACCCCGAGATCCCCAACAACGCCGGCTCGCTGCGGCCCATCAAGGTCGTCTCCGACCCCGGCTCGATCCTCGACGCTCGACCGCCTGCCGCCTGCTCCGCCCGCCACGTGGTAGGTATGTTCCTGCCCATGCCCCTGCTCCGGGCACTCGCGGGACTCGTGCCGGAACGCGTCATGGCCGAAGGCGCCGCCGCGGTCTGGACGGTGCAGGTACAAGGAGATCAGGCGGACGGCACGCCGTTCACCACCTCCATGTTCAGCTACGCCGGCGGGATGGGCGCGCGCGCCCGCAAGCCGGGCCTGAACACCACCGCCTACCCGACTGGTGTAGCCGCCGTGCCGGTAGAGATCATCGAGCAGTCCTCGCCGGTGCGTTTCCTGCGCAAGGCGCTGCGCCAGGGTTCCGGGGGAGCGGGGGCCCAGCCGGGCGGGATGGGTCAGACCGTCGAGTTCACCGTCGACACGGGCGACGGCTGGTTGCTGAACGCCGTCGCCGGACGGCTGGCCGTGGCGCCGCAAGGCATCAACGGGGGTCAGGCCGGCGCCGGTGGTCGCTTTTCCGTCAACGGCGAGCCGGTCCGCACCCAGCGAAAGATGGAGCTTGCCCCCGGGGACGTCGTGACTATGGAGTTGCCCGGCGGAGGGGGCTACGGCGCCCCGGCAAAGACCGGCACCGCATGACGGGAGAAACCTTCGACGCCTGCTGGCGGGCCGCGGTCGCCGCACACCCGGACCGCCCGTTCCTCGTCTTCGACGACCTCGAGGGGCGTCGCGCGCGGTGGACTTACGCCGAGTTCGACCGCGTGGTCGGCGACGTCGCGGCCCGCCTGTCGGACCTCGGCGCGGGCCCCGGGGGCGCCGTGCACCTCGTGCACGCAAACAGCCCGGCCTTTGTCGCCTGCTGGCTTGCGGCGATTCGGATCGGGGCGCCGCTGGTGCCGTCCGATC
>CAXTDD010000599.1:0-2582 GCA_964242955.1 uncultured Rubrobacteraceae bacterium
CCTGCTCTCCCTGCTCGTGGCCGGCGTCGCCGCCGGGGCGACCGCCGCGACGGCCAGCCTGCTCGTCTCCCGCAGGATCGTGGACTCTTTACGCTATGTGCTCGACGCCACGCGCCGCATAGCGGCCGGGAGCTACGGGGAGCGCGTGCCGGCGGGGGACGCGGACGACGAGATCTCCGAGCTCTCCGAAGGCTTCAACGCCATGGCGCGGGCGCTGGAGGAGGCCGAGAGGCGCAGGGTGGAGGTGATCTCGGACGTCTCCCACGAACTTCGTACTCCCCTCTCCACCCTCCGGGGCTACCTCGAAAGCGTCATGAGCGGGGCCGTCGAGCCCTCAGACGAAACCCTCTCCCTACTTTACGCGGAGACCACGCGCATGGAGCGCCTCGTCAGGGACCTCCGCCAGCTCTCCCGCGCCGAGGCCGGCCAACTCGCCCTCGACATAGTCCCCGTCTCGCCGGAAGAAGTGGTAGGGCGCGCGATCGATAGGATGCGGCCGTTGTTCGACGAGAAGGACGTCGAGTTGGGCACTCGAAAGGTCGGGGATGCCCCGTCCGTCCTCACGGACGCCGACCGGGTGATCCAGGTCCTCACGAACCTGCTCGATAACGCCCTGAGGCACACGCCCCCCGGAGGCCAGGTCACGGTCGAGGCCAGGGCCGGCTCCGGCGGAGTCATGTTCGGGGTCGAGGACACCGGGGAGGGCATAGACCCTGAGCACCTGCCCCGCGTCTTCGAGCGGTTCTACAGGGCCGACAGGTCGCGCTCGCGGGAGGGTGGCGGCTCGGGTGTGGGCCTCTCCATCTCCAGGGCGCTGGTGCGGGCGATGGGCGGTGAGATCCGGGCCGAGAGCCCAGGAGCGGGGCGAGGGGCGACCTTCAGCTTCACGCTGCCCGCGGCGGACCGGAAGAACTTGACGGGATCTTGACGCCCTTTACGGGATCTTGACCCCGACAAGAGAACGTGACCCGGGCCCTGCCTTACGCTGAAGCCACCGAAACCGAGAAGGAGGCGACGAGAGAGATGGAGACCATCGCGCTGGCGTTACGGCACGGCCCGCCGGGGGACTTTGACGGGCCCGGACTGTTCTTCCCCTTCATATTCCTGTTCTGGATCCTGATCCTGGGCTCCCTGGCCTGGGCCGCGTTCCGCCTGGTCCCGAGGTGGCGCGAGGGTGGCGGCGGATGGCCCGGGGGCCGCAGGGACCCGGCCGAAGAGATCCTGCGCGAGCGCTTCGCCCGCGGCGAGACGAGTGCTGAGGAGTACGTGCGGGCCATGAGGACCCTGCGCGGCGACGGGCCGGCCGATTACGAAGACTACATGCGCGAGGCCGAAGAGCGGTCCGACCCGAACCGCGAGCCCGGTTCGTAGGGGAGATCCGACCGGCGTGCACACCCTGACGGAAACCCTGAGCGCGGGCCTCCTCCTCGTCCAGTCCGGCCACGACTGGGGCGGAGGAGGCCCGCCGTGGGCCGACGGGGACGACGGGATGTCCTTCGGGCCGTGGGTGCTCGTGCCCTTCCTCTTCTGGGTCGGGTTGTTGGCGCTTGTCGCCTGGGTCGTGACGCGCCTCTTCCCGAGGCGCCGCGACGGCGGCGGAACCACGAGCAGGGACCCGGCCGAGGAGATCCTGCGCGAGCGTTTCGCCCGCGGCGAGATCTCCACCGACGAATACCTGAGATCCCTGCAAATACTCCGCGGCGAAATACCCCACGATATCGGCAGTCTGGACGACGAGCGGGACACAAATTCCTAGCTAGTTCAGTTCCTCCCCGTACCGGACAACAGGTTTGTGCGGCCTATCCCGGTCGGAAGCCCGGGTCAGGCGGTGTTGCCAAACGGAGCGAAATGGGGAATGATCCCGGTATGATCGGACGTCTCAAAGGGAACTGGGAAGAGTTCAGGGACAGCAAACCGGGCGAGCGCTTCAAGGATCGCTACCACCGCCGGCAGGAACAGCCGGGCCACATCGTCACGCGCATCGTCCTGATAATCCTCGGCGCCCTCCTCGCGGTCGGGAGCCTCTTCACCGCACCCCTGCCCGGTCCCGGCTTCGCGACCGTCTTCCTGGGGCTCGCGATCCTGGGAGGCGAACTACTCCCCGCCGCCCGCTTCCTCGACTGGTCCGAGGTCCGCCTGAGGCAGCTCTGGCAGTTCGTCCAGGACGTCTGGAGGGCGGGCCCCTTCGGCAAGATCTCCCTGGTGGTGATCGCCGCTATGCTCGCCTCGGGCTTCCTCTACTTCGTTTACCTGCTGTTGTTTGCCGGCTGAAGGCGGAAGTTTTTGGCATCTTTGGGAGCCATCGTCCGGCGCGGGCGGGTTTGAATCCCGCGCCTACGACAGGGTGTGGGCTGGACAGCCGGTATGCGCTCCGCATCCCCGGCGTCATCTCTGGCGGGTCAAACGCTTCCCCGCCACGGCCACGAGTGAGACGGCGGCGACGGCGCCCGCCAGCAGGCCGGTCTTCCTCGCGGCGCCCGCGTACATCTGGCGCATCTGGCTCAGGGTATCGCTCTGCTGGATGCGCTCGACGATCCTGCCGTCCCGGATCGTGGCGTAGTCGAACATGTTGACCTCGTAGG
>CAXTDD010000600.1:0-2573 GCA_964242955.1 uncultured Rubrobacteraceae bacterium
GCGGGTCTCGAACCGACGGATGTCCTGAAGCGCCCGCCCTCGAAGGCGGCCTCGGCGCAGGTGGTCCGTCTGGTGTCGCACATGATCGAGACGGGTGAGCTGGCTCCAGGCCAGCGGGTGGTCGAGGCCGTCCACGTCGTTGGCGGCGCCCGGCCCGATCGTCACGAGGACCTGGGGTCCGGCGGCCAGCAGCTCCTCGCGCAGGAGGCCCGTGGAGGCGTAGGTGACGTAGGCGTCGGGGAGGCCGACGGCCAGGAGGCTCGCCTGGACGGCGTCGAGGACGCGGGGGCCGACGGGCTGTTCCACGACCAGCAGGACGCCGCTCGTCGGGTCGCCGAGGGGGGCTGGGTGGCCCGACTCCTTCATACGCCGGGAGATCGAGGAGGCCTCGTGGTCCGTCTTGCGCCGGTAGTCTTCCGCGGCGTCGCGGGGTCTTGCCTTCCTCCCCGCCGCCGGTTTACCCCCTGGTGGCACGGCGGACGTGGAGTATGCGTTGGGCCGTGGTGATGGTGGCTCCGGCGGCCACGAGGCCGAGGCCGAGCGTAGGAGAGCCGAAGATCGAGAACGCCGAGAGCAGCACGACGCGCCCGGCCCGCTCCAGCAGGCCGATCTCGCAGGGAACGTTCAGGCCTTCCGCGCGGGCGCGGGCGTAAGAGGTGAGCAAGGAGAAGGTCATCGCGAGGGCGGCGAGGAGGGTTTCCGGGGCGCGGCCGGCGTTCGCGTAGAAGAAGATCAGGCCCACGAACACCGCCGACTCGGAGAGCCGGTCTAGGGTCGAATCGAGGAAGGCCCCGAACAAGCTCATCCGGTTCGACTCGCGGGCGACGGCGCCGTCGAGGGCGTCGAAGATCCCGCCGAGGAGCATCACGGCGCCGCCCGCCCGCGGGTACCCGAGCCCGAAGAGGAGAGCCGAGCCAAGCGCGAGCGTCCAGCCGGCGACCGTGAGCGTGTCGGGCCGCACCCGCATGGTGGACAGAAGCCTGACCAGGGGGCGCAGCACGAAGAGGAGGGCGTCTTTGGAGGCCTCCTTGAGAGCGTAGGGCTTGCCGGGTTCGCGGTGCTGGAAGCCCAGGGCCTAGCCCTCCTTCTCGTCCTCTTTGCGGCGGGTGGGGCCCAGGCCCGCGGCCTCCGGGAGCGATTTGGCCTCCGTGTCCGGCGGCTTTTCCGGCTGCACCGGCGGGCTCGACCACCGCTCGAAGACGAGGGTGGAGCGCAGGTAGCGGATCGTGGCGGCGACGATGGCGACGACGGGAACGGCGAAGATCGCGCCGACCACCCCGTAGAGGGCCGTGCCGGCCAGGACTCCGAAGAGCACCCAGAGCGGGTGGACCCCCGTGGAGCTTCCCTGAACCCTCGGCACCAGGACGTTCCCCTCCACCTGCTGGGCGACCAGAAAGAGGCCCGCGACGATCAGGGCCATCGTGAAACCGCCCTCCTGAACCAGGAGCGCAATCGCGACCGCCGGTATCGCCCCGAGAAAGGCGCCGAGGACGGGGATCAACTCCGTGATCCCGACCCAGGCCCCGATCAGGAGGGCGTAGTCGCCGACGGTGAAGAACATGATCGCCCACCCGATGACGCCCATGAGGGCGCAGAGGATGAGCTGACCCCTGAGGTATTTGATCAGGGTCTGCTCCACGGCGTGGAAGAGCTCGAGGCTCTGGTCGCGTATCGTCCCCGGTATCG
This sequence comes from uncultured Rubrobacteraceae bacterium, assembly GCA_964242955.1. Classification (GTDB taxonomy): domain Bacteria; phylum Actinomycetota; class Rubrobacteria; order Rubrobacterales; family Rubrobacteraceae; genus Rubrobacter_D. Next base: position 1,687 of record CAXTDD010000600.1, read on the forward strand.
TGCGCAGCACGGCGCGCGTGATCCTCTCCCGCTCCAGCAGCAGGTAGATAGAGACCAGGACCAGCAGCAGTAGGTTGAAGATCACCCCGAAGACCCCGAAGACCCCCCCGATCACACCCGTCGCCACGCCGAATACCTGCCCGGCCGACGGCGCGTTGCTCCGGAGCAACTGCAGGACCCGGTCCTGGTCAAGGTCCGTGACGTACTGGCCCACGTAGGGCAGGTTCTGTGCCTGCTCCGACAGGCTGTCCGCCTGGCTCACGAGCTGCTGGGGATTACTCGCTATCTCCCGTACCTGCCCGACCGCCGGCACGATAACGACGAGCAACCCCGCAACCACGACGAGGATGAGGACCAGGAACACCCCGACGACCGCCAACACCCTCGGCACCCGCAGCTTTTCGAGAAACCGTACTATCGGGTTCAGGGCGTAGGCGAGCACGGCGGCGGCCAGGAAGGTCAGCAGGACGCCGCTGACCTGGCGCACGAAGGAGACCAGGATCAGCGCGCCCAGGGCGAGCGCGATGTACTGGAGGTATGTAGAGACGACCAGCTTCCTGGCGGGCACCCCGGCCTCCGTTCGCGTCTGGTGTTCGCGCTTGGCGTTCGCGCCTGGTCGCTCCAAATATACCCGACGCGGCACCGCCGTAACGCCGGGCCGAAGTTACGGCGATGTTGCGACAAAGTTACAAACACGTTTTACAGTCACCGTGCCTCTCTGTATAATCCCCGCCCAGTATGAGAGGGGGAAACGCTCAAGAGGCCCAACATGTTGGGGATCAACGCCCGCAGGGTCGGCGACCCCGCGAAACCGGAAGATCCCAGTCGGGCCAGCCGCGCCGCCGGCCACAGCGGGGAGCGGAGCGGACCCCCGGGCACCTCGCCGC
>CAXTDD010000601.1:0-2569 GCA_964242955.1 uncultured Rubrobacteraceae bacterium
ACTTTCAGGAAGTCGGCGCAGAGGGAGACGTGACGGTCTATGTGTTCGGGCTTGAGCTTGGGGCCCTGGGCGGCGAGGCGATCGGCGAGGCTGAGGACGGCGAGCTCTTCGCCGAAGGGGCCCGCGGCGCGGGCGAGGCGGTCGGGCGGGTGGTCGGTGCGGTCGTTTTGCATGAAGCCGATCTTGAGGTGCAGGCCGGTGAGGGTCGCCGCGAGGTCGGTGTGCTCGGCAGGGAGATCGAGCCTGCGGCAGATCCTGCGCACTAGGGCGGCGCCCAACGTGTCGTGGGCGACGAAGAGGACGCGGCCTTCGAGCTCGCCGCGGGTTACGGGCTTGGCGACGTCGTGCAGCAGGGCGGCCATACGGAGGGCTTCCACCCGGTCCGCGGGTATGCGGGCGCCGAGGAGGTCTTCCTCCAGCTCCTGCTCCACGCGCCGGATGACCTCGAAGACGTGGTCGAGGGTGTCGAGGTGATGGTAGGGGCTGCCTTCCAGGCCCCGCGACAGGGAGAGCTCGGGGACCACGGCCAGGAGTTCGGCGGGATCCACGGGGGGTTCGAGCGCGGCGGAGAGCGCCTCCCGGGAAGACAACACTACCGCTTGCGGCGGGTCTTTCTGCGGCTGGTGTTCGGGTTCGGGCGGCCCTTGAGGGCGCCCGGGGTCTCGGGGTCACCCTCGGGACGGTCGGGTTTCTTTGACGGGCTCTTTTTGGCCGCCTCGATGCGGCGGTTCCTGCTGCGCTCGACGAAGGCGTAGACGAAGGTGAAGACTATGAAGAATATGACGGCGTTTATCAGGAGGCCCGTGAGCTGGGCGTCGTCGCTGAGCCCGAAGGTCTCCGGGAAGGCGACACCCAAAAAGTAGAACAGGCCGATGTAGACCGCTATGACGATGGCCGACCGGCGGGCGGCGGATTTCCAGTTAAGACCCTCGAACATCCGTGCAACTCCTCTCGACGCGCCGGGCGTTGATCCCGGTAGTGAACGCGTAGTTTATCGTGCCGGCAAGGAGACCGAGCTCCTCCGAAGACACCCGCTCTTCGCCCTGCTCTCCCGCCAACACGACCTCGTCCCCGACCTCCACTGCGCCGTCCACCCCGAATACGCAGGCGTCCATCGTCACCCGCCCGAGAAGCGGCCGTCTCTTGCCCCGGATCAGGGCCTCCGCCCTCCCCGAGAGCTGCCGCGGATACCCCTCCGCGTACCCCGCGGGCACCGTCGCGGCGTAGGTCGGCTCCTCGGCCCTGAAGGTCAACCCGTAGGATACCCCGTCCCCGGTAGACAACCGCCGCACGCCGGCAACGTAGCTCTTGAGCGCCATCGCCGGCCGCAGTCCTTCTTCGGCCGGGTCTCCCCCATCCCCCTTAGGGTGCATTCCGTAGACCGCCACCCCGGGCCTGACGCAGCCGTAGTGGGACTTCGGGTGCCACAGGAGGCCGGCGGAGTTGGCGGCGTGGACGAGCACACCGCCGAACGGCTGGTCGGCGAGGACGGCCTCGAAGCGCTCCATCTGGGTACGCGTTACTCCCGCGTCGGAGTCCGCGGCGGCGAAGTGGGTGTAGACGCCCGCGATGCCGGAGCCCAGGATCTTGCGCGCTTCCGCCACTTCCGGGGGCTCCACACCCCATCGGTTCATGCCCGTGTTCACTTTGAGGTGGGCCGTGAGGCCCGGCACGGCGGCGATGCGCTTCGCGCTCGCGACCGAGTGGGCCGTCACAGCGAGGCGTTGTTCGCGGGCGAGTAGCAGCTTGTCCGGCTGGAGGTCGGTGAAGACCAGGATGGGGGCCGCGATCCCGGCCCCGCGCAGTTGTGCGCCCTCTTCGGCGGTGACGACGGCCAAAGAGTCCGCGCCAGCTTCCAGGGCGGCGCGGGAGACGGAGACGGAGCCGTGGCCGTAGGCGTCGGCTTTGACGACGGCCATCAGGAGTGCCGAGGGAGCGCGGCGCTTCAGGGCGCGAACGTTGTGGCGGACGGCGCCGAGGTCTATCTCGGCCCAGGTGCGGCTCTGAGGGACGCTCTCCAACCCTATCCTAGCGGCGGGGGTTCAGGACGTGGAGGGTGAGGATGTCCATACGGGTGACGACGCCGCGGAAAGTGTCGCCGTCGGTGACGGGCAGGATCTTGACCCTGTTCTCGGCCATGATCGTGGCCGCCTCGGCGAGGGTGGCGCCCGCGGGGATCGTCTTCACGTCTTCCGTCATCACCTGGTCAACCGTCGCGCCGGCGCTCTTGAGCGCTTCCCGACGGTACTCCTCCCAGTTGCCGAGCGGGATCATGCCGCCCAGGATGTCCAAAAAGCTGGGGGACTTGAGGTCCGCGTCGCGGAAGATCAGATCCCCCTCCGTGACGATGCCGACGAGCCTGTCGCCCTCGACGACGGGCGTGCCGGAGATGCCGGCCTCCGCGAAGACCTTGATGGCCCCCTCGACCGTCTCGCCGGGCCCGAGCGTGGGCCACTCCTCGTGGGCTATGTCCGCCACCTTTAGCTCTCTTATGTCCTGCTGATCCACGCCCGCCCCCCGTCTCTCCTACACAAACTCCGCCCCTATTCTAGACGGCCCGCCCCCGGAC
>CAXTDD010000602.1:0-2565 GCA_964242955.1 uncultured Rubrobacteraceae bacterium
CTCCCGCGCGGGCTCGGCCGCCGCCTCCCCCACCCGGCACACCACGGCCAGAAAATCCGTACCCGACGAGCTCTCCTCCGAGAGCACCTCGTCGCCGCGGTCGCCGTAGTAGCCGACGGCCGAGGTCGAGACCATGACCCCCGGCGGCGTGACGAGTGCGGCCATCTTCTCCGCCAGCGACCGCGTGCCCTTCACCCGGCTGTCGAGGATGCGTTGCTTTTTCTGGTCGTTCCAGCGTCCCTGGGCGATGCTCTCGCCGGCGAGGTGCACGACGGCCTCCGTCCCTTCGAGGTTGCCCTCGATGGTTCCCGCTTCCGGGTCCCAGCGGACGTCGTGATCGGTCTTCGGGGAGCGGGAGAGGCGGGTAACGTTGTGGCCGCCCGCTTCGAGCTCGGGGATGAGGGCGGACCCGATGAGGCCCGTAGCGCCGCTGATCAGGACGTTCATCTCTCTCCTCCGCGTGGCCGCCGTCTTTCGTCACATGGTAGCGCGAACGCCCGCCCCGCAGGGTGTCATCTCTCCCATTCGATCGTGCTCTACGGTCGGTTCTCCTGCTTCCCGCCGCCGCGCCTGACGTGCCGCCAGACGAGGAACAGCCCGACGGCCACCGCGCCCGCGATGAGCACCACGTTCGAGTACGAGCCCATCCACCGCTCGACGACCTGCCAGTTCTCCCCGAGGATCACGCCCGCCCCGATGAGGATGGCGTTCCAGACGGCCGACCCGACCGTCGTCAGGACCGTGAACCGCAAGACCGGCATCTCCATGGTGCCGGCCGGGATGGACACGATGCTCCTGGCGACGGGCACAACCCTGGCGCCGAGGACGACCCAGTCCCCGTACTGCCTGAACCAGCCCTCGGCCGTCCGCAGACCCTTCTCGTCCACCCGCAGCCACTTGCCGTAACGCAGGACGAGCGGTCGCCCGCCCCACCGGCCCATCCCGTACAGGATCAGGGCTCCCGCCACGCTGCCGAAGGTCGCCGCGAAGAGCGCCCCCCACAGGCTGAGGTCCCCCCTGCCGACCAAAAACCCCGCCAGCGGCAGGACCACCTCGGAAGGGATCGGGGGGAAAAGGTTCTCGGCTATCAGGAGCAGGGCCAACCCCAGGTACCCGAGGGCCCCGATCACGTCCAGAACCCACTGACCTACGTCGCCGAGCACCCTACCTCCACATAAAACGGGACGGTCTTTGCCACCCCACTGATACCCGAGAACGCACGAAAAGTTTCACCACGATCCCAAGACGGGCGTCCGCTAGTGTAAACCGCCCGACAGAGCCCAACCTACCGCGCCCCGGCGCGACCACAGGCGTCAACCCTCCCGCGGAAAACACCGCGACGACCCCAACCCGAACCCACCGGGGGCGACACCACTCCCCTTGACATCTGCGTAACATCCGTATAACATCCACATGGATGTTTTTTGGATGTCCTCGTAGAGAAGAGGATCGGTAGGCATGAGCGAGACGGAGAAGATAACGGTCAATTTGGGGTTGGTAGATCTGGGTCAGGTGGACCTGCTGGTGCAGGAAGGTTTCTACTCCAACCGGACGGACTTTATCCGGACGGCGATCAGGAACCAGATCTCCACGCATGCCGAGGTGGTCAAGCAGACCGTCGCCCGCAAGACGCTGGTGCTCGGGTTGGAGCACTACACTCGCGGCGACCTGGAGGCGGTGCGCGAGGCCGGGGAGACTTTGGAGATCAAAGTCCTCGGTTTGGCGAGCATCGCCGACGACGTCAGCCCGGAGCTGGCGCTCGAAACCATCGACTCGCTCGTCGTGCTGGGCGCCCTGCGGGCGAGCCCGGCAGTAAAGTCGGCGCTTGCCGGCAGAATCCGATCCTCGTAACAGAAAGGAACAACAGACCATGAACGAGAACCTACAGGCACGCATGGCCGAGGCCACACGACTCACCAGGGAGGGACGCCTCAACGAGGCCACCGCCATCCTACAGGGCGGGACCCTCGGCAACTCTTCCCCCGCCGCGTCCCCGAACGTCGGGAACGTCAGCGCCGGCGGCCCGATAGACGTGACCTCCCAACTCCTCAGAGAGACCCGGCAGGGCCCCATGCCGCACCGGGGCGTGGGCCCGGACCTGCTCTCCCGCGGCGTGGGGAATCCTTTCGCCAAAACCGCTGGCGGCGCGGCCGGCGCGCAGGCCGGCGGGGAGTTCGACGGGCGGTCGTACAGCGGCCAGGCCGGGGGGCGTTCCTACAAGCTCTACGTCCCGACCGGCTACACCGGGGAGGCGGTGCCTCTGGTCGTCATGCTCCACGGCTGCACCCAGGACCCGGACGACTTCGCGGTCGGCACCCGAATGAACGCGCTCGCCGAGGAGAACACCTTCCTCGTCGCGTACCCGGCGCAGACCAACAGCGCCAACATGCAGAAGTGCTGGAACTGGTTCCAGGTCGCGGATCAGGGCCGCGAAAGCGGGGAGCCGGCCATCATAGCGGGCATCACGCGGCAGGTGATCGAAGACTACGAGGTCGACGAGGGGCGGGTCTACGTCGCCGGCATGTCGGCCGGCGGGGCGATGGCCGCGATCATGGGCTCCGCCTA
>CAXTDD010000603.1:0-514 GCA_964242955.1 uncultured Rubrobacteraceae bacterium
GCCAGGTGAACGCCGCCACCCACGAGAGCGCGCTGCCGATCCCGGCGACGAACCGGGCCAACAGCAGCAGCCACACGGTGTCCGCCAGCGCGAACGCGACGCTCGCAAAAGACATGAGGGTCAGGCCGCCGATCGCCGCCGCCCTTACGCCCGCGCGCGAGGCCAGGTAGCCGGCGGGCACGGCCCCGGCCAGGACCCCGGCCCCCAACGCGCCGCTGAGAAAGCCGACCGCGGACTTCGAGAGGCCGAACTCGTCGTTGAAGTACGGGACCAACGGGGTCAGGGCGGCGTAGAAGACCGTGTCCACCAGCACGATCGCACAGCATAGAGTGAGGAGACGGCGCACGGCGGTTATTCTACTGTCCCTGGAGCGTTTCGGTGGGCGGATCGCGCCGAATCGAAGAGAAAAGAGACGAAAGGTACGGGCTTGGCCTACAAGGACAGGGGGACGGTGCGAAGGGTGCGCGAGGCGGCGGAGGGGCGGGGCCTCGCGCCCGAGTTCGTGGAGCTGGAG
>CAXTDD010000603.1:524-2563 GCA_964242955.1 uncultured Rubrobacteraceae bacterium
GGGCGGGGGCGCGGGGGGCGGGGGGGGGGGGGGGGGGGGGCCCGCGCCCCCTTGTGGGTGGCGGTGCCAACCCGGCGGCGCCGCCCCGCGGAGGCGGCGGAGGCGCTCGGTTGCCGGGTGGGACAGATCGTGAAGTCCCTCGTCTTTAGGGGCGAGGAGACCGGGCGACCCGTGCTCGTGCTCGCCAGCGGCCCCAACCGGGTGGACGAGGAGAGGATCTCCGCCCTCGTCTGCGAGCCCGTGGAGAAGGCAGACGCCGCCTTTGTGCGGGAGAAGACGGGGTTCGCCATCGGCGGCGTGCCGCCCCTCAGCCACTCCGAGGCGCCCGTCGTCTTTCTGGACGAAGACCTGATGGGCCAGGAAGAGGTCTGGGCCGCTGCGGGCCACACGCACGTGGTCTTCGGCCTGGCTCCCGAGGACCTGCAGGCGGCGACCGGGGCGCTGGCGATCCGGGTAAACTGACCGGGAAACTTTCACCGGCCGGGCGTCCTCCGGCTGCTAACATGTTTGCCGTGAAGAGCATAGCCACAACATTTACCGGCTGGCTCGCCTGGGGGCGCCGGAGCAGGGCTAACAAGGTTTTGTTCGTGCTCTGCGTGGCGCTCGCGCTCTCCGTGACCGGGGCGTTCGCGTGGGCGACTTTCCACCCGGACCCCGGCAACTTCGCGCGGTACTTCGCCTTCTACTGGGTGTGGGGGCTGTGCGCGATCGGGGTGCTGCTCGCGATGGCCGAGTACAAGACGAGCCCGTTGCGCAAAGGACGCGAGCGCGGCCACCTCTTCATCCTCCTGTACATCGGCGCGCTCCTCATCGTCACCCGCGCGCTGAATATGGTCCTCTACGAACTCTAGCCGCGCCCGAGGCCGGTGCTCGATGTCCTCCTACCGCCCGGGCGGGCTATAGAGGCCACCGCCGCCGTCCGGGCCGACCAGCTCGGTCACCGAACACCTGGCAACCGGACCGAAAGAGGCGGCCAGCGACGCGGCACAGCAGGTGCTGATGGAAGCGATCCGGGACGTCCTCGGGGAGGACCCGCCGGTCCGCGTGCAGCCTCAGGTAAGAGAGGGCAACGCGGCGAAGGTGCTCATCGACCGCTCCGGGGACGCCGACCTGCTCGTGGTCGGCACCCGCGGCCGCGGCGGGTTCGCCGGCATGCTCCTGGGATCTGTAAGCCAGAACGTCGCGGCTTATGCCAGGTGCACGGTCGTCGTGGTCCGCTGACCGGGCCGACCACCCCCGGCTGGATGCATGTGACCCGCGGTACGTTGGCTCGCCGAGCTGCCGGCCACCTCCCGTACGGCCTCGGCCGGCTCTTGCACCCGAGCGCTCGTGGAGCGGCTTGCGGAAAGGGCGCGTGGTCCACGAAGCCTTCGGGTTCTGAGGGTTGGATAGTCGGGACCCCGCCGAGACCTCGTCGATAACCTCGCAACGCCCGCGCGGAGCTGGGCCCGGCAGAACGTGCCCACGGGCCTTTCGCGCTGAAACCGTGAAATCCCGCGAACCGGCCGCAAACCTAAACTCATGGCATCCGAACCGCAGAAGTTTTCCGCTCAAATGGTTGCAACTTTACCAACCGTCCGGTATAGTTACTGCCATGAGGCCGAGCTCGCGCGAACGGATACTGGAGGCCGCGGTGCGGGTGCTCGACCGCGAGGGAGGCGCGACGGTCTCCTTTGAGGCGGTTGCCGAGGAGTCAGGCCTCAGCAAGGCCGGGATCCTGTACCACTTCCCGTCGCGCGAAGACCTAATGCTCGCCCTTAGCGGGCACGTGGCGAAGCGGTGGGAGGCCGCGATGGTCGAGGCGCTGCCGGGGCCCTTCGAGGGTTCCACGGCGGACGAGCGGGTGAGGGCGTACGCTGTCGCCCTGGCCGAAGCCGGGGTTACGAGGGCGGACTTCGCGGTGTACTCCGACGCCCTGTACCGCCCGTCCCATGGCGGGCCGTGGTGGGAGGTGTTCGACAGGTGGTTCGCCCTACCGGACGACCTGCCGCCCGCCGCCCGCGCCCGGCTGTCGGCGGCGCGGTTGGCCGTCGAGGGCC
>CAXTDD010000604.1:0-1262 GCA_964242955.1 uncultured Rubrobacteraceae bacterium
GTGTTGGAGTGGCGGACGTAGAGGTCGAGGATGTTAATGTTGTTGGAGCCCATGAGGGTGGTTACCTCGGCGAAGACGCCGGGGCGGTTCTCCACCGGGATGGCGACGTCCGCGTTCTCGCCGCTCTTCTCGACGAGGATGCCGCCCAGGGCATCGTAGGCTTCGCGGGCGGCCAGGAAGCGGTCCTCGATGGCTTTGCGGTCTTTGATCTCGCTCCCAAGCTGCGCCATCGCCCCGGCGAAAGCCGCGAGCGCCTCCCCGAGCGCCGGCGCGTTCTCGGCCAGGATGTCGGACCACAATTCCGGGTTGGACGCCCCGACCCGCGTCAGGTCCCTGAAGGACGGGCCGGCGAACGAGAGGGCCTCGGGCGAGATGTCCGAGGCGACCTTGAGGAGGGCGGCGGCCATCAGGTGCGGCAGGTGGGAGAGGGCCGCCATCAGGAGGTCGTGCTTCTCGGGGTCGACGGCCGTGGGCACCGCGCCGAGGTCGCGCACGAAGCTGGCTACTTCCCTGTAGTCGTCGGGATCGGTGTTCTGCGTGGTGGTGAGGAAGTAGCGGGCGCCGCGGAAGAGGTCGGCTTTGGCGTTGGCGACGCCGGCGAGCTGGCTCCCGGCCATCGGATGCCCGCCGACGAAGCGGAGGCCCCGCGTCTCTGCCGCGCGTACTATGGCGTTCTTGGCGCTGGCGACGTCGGTGACGAGGGCGTCTGTGGGCGTGAGCTCGGGTAGGAGGTCCGTGACCTTCGAGATGGGCGCCGCCATCACGACCAGGTCCGCGCCGCGGACCTCCTTGAGCGTCGAGGCCCGGTCGACCGCGCCCAACTCGACCGCCGTTTCGAGCACCCCGGGATGGTCCACGCCGACGACCCGCCAACCGGCCCTTCGGGCGGCGAGGCCGACGGAGCCCCCGATCAGGCCGACCCCGACCACCCCGAGCGTGCCGCTCACGAGACGGCCGCCACGACCCGGTCGTTCTCCTCCGTGTTGCCGACCGTTACCCGGCTCCACCCAGGATATCCGAGCGCCGCACCCTCCCTGACGAGGATGCCCGACCTCTCAAACTCCTCGGCCCCGAACCGGACCATCACAAAGTTCCCCTGCGACGGGATAAAGTCCAGGTCCGAAGCCCCGAATGCCTCCTGCAGCTTCGCGCGCTCCCGAATCACGAACTCCGCCCTCGCCTTCACCCCCTCTTGGGCTAGCATCGAGGCCGTGGGCGCGCCCAGCGCGGGCCCGGTGACCGCAGCCGCGGACCGCCCCCAC
>CAXTDD010000604.1:1272-2556 GCA_964242955.1 uncultured Rubrobacteraceae bacterium
AGGACTCCCACGCGCTCGCCCTGGAGACCGAGACCGGGAACCTCACCCTCTCGGCGTAGTCCGCGACCCTCTCGGGTGCTATGCCGTAGCCGACCCTCAGGCCCGCCAGCCCGTGGGCCTTGGAGAACGTGCGGGCCACGACGACGTTCTCGGTCTCCAGGGCGAGCGCGTGGGAGTCCTTGTACGATGGATCGTCCACGAACTCCACGTAGGCTTCGTCCAGGATCAACAGGACGCTCTCGGGCAAGCCCGTGGCAAGACCCCTTACCTCGTCGAGCTTCAGGTAGGTTCCGCTCGGGTTGTTGGGGTTGCACAGGATCACGGCGCGCGTCTCCGGCGTAACGGCCGAGAGGAGCGCCTCTGCCGGCAGCCCGTTCTCCTCCGTCAGGGGAACCGGGCGGGCCGTCATGCCGAGTACGGCGCAGAGCATCGGGTACAGGCTGAAAGACGGCCACGGGAAGACGACCTCCCCGCCGCCCGGCAGGAGCTGCAGCGCGTTCAGCAGGACCTCGCTCGACCCGTTGCCGACGAGCACGTTGCGCGTCGCCGTCCCCACGTTCGCGTCGGCTATAGCCTCCCTCAGACGGGAGACGTGGCTGTCGGGGTAGCGGTTCGCGCGGGGCAGCGCCTCGGAGAGGGCGGCTTCGGCCTCCGGAAGCGGCCCGAAGGCCAGCTCGTTGGAGGTCAGCTTCGCGTAGTCGTCGGCCTTGCCCTCGGCGGCCATCCGCCAGGACTTCGGGGGGACGTAGGTTTGCAGAGAATCGAGTTCGGAGCGGAAGGCTACAGGCATCAGGTTTCAGGCATCAGCTTTCAGGTCGTGGTGGACGGATCTCAGCCGCTAAAGACTAGGCCTCTTGATGCGCTCTTTCAACAAGTTCGGTTCGGCGGACCGGGTTTCGGTTGCCCGGTATTTCCTGATGCCTGCAGCCTGATACCCGTAGCCTTCGCTGCTACAATCCGGAATCTATGGCGGACGCGGAGACACAGGCCAGGGTGCGGGAGCTCAGGGAGCGTATAGACGAGGTGGACCTGGAGTTGATCCGGGCCCTGAGCGAGCGGGCGCGGATCGTGCAGGAGCTCGCCACGATAAAGGCCGAGGCTGGGGTCCAGATCTTCGACCCCAAGCGGGAGGAGGAGATCCTGCGGCGGGCGGTGGAGCAGAACCCGGGGCCCATCTACGACTCCTCGATGCGCGACATCTTCGAGCTCATCCTGCACCGCATCCGTGACCTTGAGATCCAACGCGGGGAGTTTCAGAGGTAGGAATGGACGTTTTCGAGACCG
>CAXTDD010000605.1:0-2554 GCA_964242955.1 uncultured Rubrobacteraceae bacterium
AGAGCAGGTACGTGGAGCCCAGAGCGCCCGCCGAGAGGATCAGCCGGTCGGCCGTAAGCGTGCGCGGCTCTTTTGAGCCGTCGGAATCGGGCGGGATCGGGTGCACCACGTAGCGCACCGCGTAGCCGCCGCCGGCCCGCGGTTCCATCGACTTGACCTCGCAGCCGGTCCTGAGCTCTGCGCCGAGGCGCTGTGCTTCGGAGAGGTAGTTGTAGTCGAGGGTGTTCTTGGAACCGTAGTTGCACCCTATGTCGCACTCGCCGCACAGGCGGCAGGTCTGGCGGGTGCGGCCGTGGAGGTTACCGCGCTCCTCGCGGATCGGCTCGCCGGGCACCGGCGTTTCGCCCTCGTTGGCGAACGTGACGGCGAGATCGGGCGAGAACGGCTCCATCCCGGCCCTCCTCGCCGCCTCCCTGAAGGCCTTGGTCTTCGACGTGCCGCTGTAGGGCGCCTTGTCGAAGGGGTACTCCTGGGGGCGCAGCATTCTCTCGACCCGGTCGTAGTGCGGGTCGAGGTCGGCTCGCGTGACGGGCCAGTGCTCGAAGCCGCCGTTCCGGAGGTCCTCCTTGACGAACCATCTCTCGTCCTTGCGCATCAGGACGTTGGCGTAGATCAGGGACCCGCCGCCGAGCCCGCTCGCCACGAGCGCGTGGATCCTGTGAAAAGACCAGAAGTCGAAGAGCCCGTGCAGGCCCTCGCTCGGGTCCCAGAAGTTCTCGTGCATCTTGTAGGGGCTGCGGGGAAACGAGCCGGGCGGGTAAGCCTTGCCCCGCTCGAGGAGGCACACCTTCAAGCCCGCCTCCGCGAGACGATAGGCCATCACTGAGCCGCCAAAACCGCTTCCTACGACAATCGCGTCGAAGTGAGTCTCTTCCATCACGCTTCCTTTCACCGGGTTGTCCGGCTCGCGACCCGCACAGCAGTCTACAAGGAGTCTGGACCCGCCTACACCTCGCCCGTCCCGGCTTCCCCGTAGAGTCGCGCCCCCGCGGACACCGGCGCCTACCGGGGGCCATTATTCTCCGCCCCGCGCCGGGATCCCTGGCTCAAGCGTTTGTACAGACGCCTGACGCACGCCTGCTGCCACATCCACATCCCAGCATGAGCAAGACGAACGTATCATCCTCGCGCATCGGAGTGTAGACGAACACGCCGATCAACCACCCGACCAGCAGGTGCGTCCACCGCAACACGGTCCGCGTCGTCTTGTTCCAGTTCCTCATCGCTTCCACTCCCTTTTCGCGGTCTGGGTTACGGGAGCTTCGGCCCCGCCTCTTGCTCCGGGGCGCCCGCGGCCGTTACGTCGCTCAGGGGTTCCTGGTGGCGGCCGTTTCGAGGCCCCAGCCAGGCCACCAGGGACCCGTCGAGGGCGCCCTGCATCGCCTCCACGTTCGCCTCGATGGGCTCGCCGCCCCAGGACTCGACCGTGTCCACGCGGGTGCCGCCCTCCACGGGCGTGAACGTCCAGGAGTGGATGCCAACGATACCGTGCGCGGGACCGCCCCAGAGCGTGCGCCGCCCGGGCTCGACCCGGTAGATGGTCGAGTCGATGTCGAGGCCGCTGGTGTGCCAGGAGAAGGTCGAGCCGGGGGCGAAGGGCCCGCCGAGGCGCGCGGTCTCGATGTCCGGTTGCCAGGTGGGCCAGGCGTCGACGTCGGTGTGCAGCCTCCACAAAACCTCGATGGGGGCGTCGATCACGGCGCTGTGGCGCGAGATCACCGGCGCCTGCGTATCGATGTCGTTGGGGATCATTTGGTTCTCCTTTCTTTGCGCTGCCCTCGTGGGAGAGCCCGCTTGCGGTGTTGGGGTTCAGGCCGTCCGCGGCTATCTGCTGGTCAGCCAGTCGCGATACCAGTCGATCGTGGCGTCCAGTGCCGTGGCGAGCGGGGTCGGTTCGCCGCCGAACGCGTCCTCGAAGGCGGACGAGTCCATGACCTGGTCCTCGAAGTACTGGTAGAAGAGCTCGGCGTACTCGTCCATGAAGACCTCGTCGAACGGGCCGTACGGACGGGGCTCGTCGAGCACGACGACGTTCAGCCCTCGACCGACGCGCTCCCCGATCATGGCGTGGACCTGCCTGGTGGTACGGGCGGTCGCGGTGGGCAGGTGCCACACCCGCCCGTCGGCCTCCGGATGCTCGCCGAGCGTGGCCAACCCGGCCGCAACGTCGCCGATGTACGTGTAGCTGTGGAGCCGGTCGATGTCGCCGAGGCCCAGGACTTCGCCCCCGGTTATGGCGCCGGGAAACACCGCACCACCGAGCGAGGAGTTCAGGACGCCCGGGCCGAAGAAGTCAGCGGAGCGGGCCATGACGACGCGGACCCGGCCCTCGCGGTGCGCGGCCAGGTAGCGTTCGTCCAGCTCGGCGCGCATGCGGCCCTTCTCGCTCGTCGCGGCCCACGGCGTCTCCTCGGTCATCACCGCACCGCCGGTCTCCCCGTACGGGTACAGCGTGTCGAGCACTACCAGCCGCGCGCCCTCGGCCTCGACCGCGGCCAGGACGGCCCGCTGGATGATCGGCATTACCTCGATCTGCAACTGGTAAGGGACGTTC
>CAXTDD010000606.1:0-2550 GCA_964242955.1 uncultured Rubrobacteraceae bacterium
CGTGGCCTGCACGGGGAGCGAGTTCTGCCGGTTCGGGATCGTGGAGACCAAGATCAGGGCGGTCGAGTGGGCCCGCGAGATGGACGAGCGGGTCGGGGACGTCGGCCAGGAGGCCGTGCGGATGCACTTCTCCGGCTGCTCGGCGTCGTGCGCGCAGCCCCAGATCGGGGACGTTGGGTTCCGCGGCGAGACGGCCAAGACGAAGACCTCCATCGTCGAGGGCGTGGACATCGGCCTCGGCGGGTCCCTCGGGCAGGACGCCGCCTTTATCGACTGGGTGGAGGGCGCCAAGCCGGCCGAGGAGGTACCGGACGCCCTGGTCGCCGTCTTCGAGCGGTTCAAGGAGGAGGGGCGCGAGGGCGAGCGGTTCCACGAGTGGGCCCGGCGCAGGAAGAACAAGGAGCTCAGGGAGACGTTGCGCAAGCCCGCGAAGAGCGGGGTGGGGGCGTAATGGCGGGCTTCGACATCAGGGAGTTGATGAACGACGTCGAGGAGGCCCCCGGGAAGGTCTGGTTCTGGGACCTCGAGAAGGCTGTCATCGACGCGGACCGCTGCGTGCAGTGCGGCGTCTGCGTGGCCGCCTGTCCGACGGACTCCATCGGCATCGGTTCGGACGATCTGCCGGAGCTGGTCAAGATGTGCACCGGCTGCTCGTTGTGCTGGGACTTCTGCCCGCGCGGGGGGTTGCAGTACGAGGCTACGTGGAAGATCTCGGGCAGTGGTAACGGTCACAGGGGCAACGGGCTCGGGCACGTCGAGGAGAGCTACACGGCCAAGGTGAACCCCATGATCGAGGGCGTCCAGGACGGCGGGTTCGTGAGCGCGCTCCTGATCTCGTTGCTGGAGAACGACGAGATCGACGGCGCTCTCCTGGCCCGCGAGAGCGCATCGGAGCGATGGAAGGGCGAAGCGTTCCTGGCGACTACCCCGGAAGAGGTCCGCGAGTGCGCCGGCAGCTTCTACAACCAGACGCTGGCGTTGGGGCACGTGGACTTCAAGGGCTACGACCTGCCGCCGAACCCGCGCATAGCGGTCGTGGGGACGCCGTGCGAGATCGAGGGCATAAAGGCGATGCAGGCGAGACCGTGGACCTGGGGCTCCTCCAAAGTGGAGGCCATCACGCTCACCATCGCATTGCTCTGCACCAAGAGCTTCAACTACGAGAAGTTGATGCTGGAGGAGATCCGGGACAAGAGGGGCGTGGATCTCGACGACGTCGGACGGGTGGACATCATCCGCGGCAAGATGATCGTGCAGGACCTCGAAGGTGCTACGGTCTTCGAGGAGCCCATCAGGGACTTCCACGGCGCCGCCCTCAAAGGCTGCGACGAGTGCGCGGACTTTATGGGCCACGCGGCCGACATCTCCGTGGGCTCCGTCGGGAGCGAGGACGGGTACTCGAGTGTTCTGATCCGGTCGGAGGAGGGCCTGGCGGCCTTCGAGCACGTGCGCGACCGCTTGTTAACCCGGGCGCTTGACAAACCGCAGGCATTGGATAAGCTTGACGCTTTGGACAAAAGGGTGGCCTTCAGCAGCCTCAAGCGGGCCTTCGACCCCGACGCCCCGCTGTTCATAGACTTTGAGGAGCACCTGAACGACTACGCCGGGACGGATCGCGCCCCGGTCGAGCACGAAGCGGTGAGGTACTGATTGGCACGGGCCCAAGAGAGACTCCCCCTGCGCGAAGAGCCCGTGGAAGTACGGGCCGAGACCCGCGCCCTTCTGGAGGAGTTGCCGGAGGAGGGGTCGCACCTCATAGGTGAAGCGGCCTTCGTGGCCGATCTTCTCTGGGACGACTGGAGGGAAGACCTCGAGCCGGCCGGCATGACCTACGAACGCTTTATCGGGATCTCGCGCGGCTACTCGGACGAGCTGAGGCTCTGGGTGGTCGGAGAGCGTCCCTGGGACCACTGCGCGGCCGGGCTGGCCGGCCGCGTTCGACGCAGACTACCGGCCGGCACGGCCGTCCACACGGAGGTATAGAACTTGACTATAAGCGCCACCGAACACGAGATGATAGCCCCCCACGGCGGCGAACTCGTAGACCGCCGCGCCCCCGAGGGTGAACGCGATGGGCTACTCCGGAAGGCCGAGGGCTTGAGCAAGGCAACGCTAGAGCCGCGGGCGCTCTCGGACCTGGAGATGATCTCCACGGGCGTCTTCTCCCCGCTCACGGGCTTTATGGTCCAGGCCGACTACGACGCCGTCGTCGAGACGATGCACCTCAAGAACGGCCTGGTCTGGAGCCTCCCCATCACCCTCTCCGTGGACGATTCCGAAGCCGGCGCCATCAGCGAGGGCGACGAGGTCGCGCTCGTAAACGACGAGGGCCGCGTTCTTGCCACGATGCTCGTCGAGGACAAGTACTCCTACGACAAGGAGCGCGAGGCCCGCGAGGTCTTCGGCACGACCAATGACGAGCACCCCGGCGTCGCCGCCGTCTACCGCCAGAAGGACACCCTCATCGGCGGCGAGGTCACGCTGCTGGTGGACGACCCGAACCCCAAGCCCTTCCCCCAGTACCACTACGAGCCGCGCGAGATGCGCAAG
>CAXTDD010000607.1:0-2547 GCA_964242955.1 uncultured Rubrobacteraceae bacterium
AGGAGGTGCCGCCCGGCTGGAGCGAGTGGTACGGGGCGATCGACCCCACCACCTATGAGTTCTGGGGCTACACGCTAAACGAGAACGGGAAGCCCAAGACCTACGGTGACCCCGATACCAGGGACCCGGAGCTCTACCAGACCGACGTCTACGCCGACAAGGCGGTGGACGCCATCGAGAGAAACGCCGACGGTGACGAGCCCTTCTTCCTCAACGTCGCGTTCCTCGCCCCGCACGGCGAGTTCCCGCTGATCTCCACGAACGGCGGGTTCGCGCCCGCCAGGCCCGCCCCCAGGCACGAGGGGGAGTTCGACGGGGAGCCCCTGCCCAGGTCGCCCTCCTTCAACGAGAAAGACGTCTCCGACAAGCCCCGCTTCGTCCGCTCCTACGAGCGCCTCGGGCAAGACGAGATCTCCTCCATGACCAACTACTATCGCAGGGAGCTCGAGTCGCTCTTGGCGGTGGACGAAGCGGTGGGCAGGATCACGGGCGCGCTCGAGAAGAATGGGGAGCTCGACAACACCGTCGTCATGTTCGTCTCCGACAACGGATACTTCCACGGCGAACACCGCATCCCCGACGGCAAGAACTGGGCCTACGCCCCCTCGAACCACCTGCCGCTCCTGATGCGCGGCCCCGGCGTGCCGACCGGAGAGGTGGAACCGCTCGCCGCCAACGTGGACCTCGCGCCCACCGTCCTCGACGCGGCCAACGCGCGCCCCGACGGGGACCACGAGCTCGACGGGGTGTCGCTGCTCAAGGTCGCCGACAGGCCGGGAGCGTACGCGGAGCGCGCGATCGCGCTGGAGAAGATGGCGAGCGTGCCCGCCGAGGCCCTGGCACAGACGCCGCCGGAGCTGCGCCAGCAGACGCCGCCCACCGACCCCAACTACAGCGGCATCCTGACGAGCGAGTACCTCTACGTCGAGTACACCGGCGGCGAGGGCCGCGAGCTCTACGACCTGGGCTCCGACCCCCACCAACTCGAGTCCAGGCACGACGATCCCGCGTACGCCGGGACGCGCGACGCGCTGGATCGGGAGCTGGAGAAGATCTCCCAGTGCGCGGGCGAAGGGTGCAGATCCGCGCGGGTCGCGGTGTCCGGTCCAGAGTCCCAATGAGCTCGTTGGGGTGACGACCATTAACAGTCCGATTTCGCACCACATCTTCCCCGGATGCCACACGTTGATACCCCTCCGGCCTCTACCGGCTGTCACCCGGCTGCGACACTCAAACCCGGGATCGACACTGTCCCCACTCCCTTTGTAGCGGTGGTGTAGAGGTTCTGACCGCCTGTGACCGGCTCCCGGAACAAACGTCCATCGAAGCCGCCGACAAACCCCATTTCCCTCACCCTCCGACTCCCACAAATCCAAACCTTCCGCGCCGCTGAAGCCGCGATAGAGGCTCCTCGTATCTGCCCGTTGCGAGTCTTCCCCGAGGGTGTAGGCTCGGCCGCATTCGTATTTGCCGCTGGTTTACGAACGAGCCCGGGTTGCTGCTCGCGGGCACGCGCGTCGAGCCCGACGAGGACGAGCCCGGCGGTGGCACCGGCTACTCTTCAGATCGGGCCAGGCCAAATCCACTATCATCCAGATGATCCCCGCGGCCGCCGCGCGCGGAGCTCGTGCAGGAAGGCCTCGGCCAGCTCCCGCGGGACGAGGTGGGTAGGGTTGCGTCCGCTCAGGATCCAGAAGAAGGTTGGTCCGATCAGTAGGGCGGCGGCCTGCTCGACGGGGACGGGGGCCGTGTACGGTTGCACGGCGCGCTCCACGACTACCCGGGCGCTGTCCCCGAGCGCGTCTTTGGAGGCGAGCAGCTCCGCGACGGCCGGATCGTGCTGCGCCTCCCCGACGAGCGCCCGGTAGGCGGCCCCGGCCGGCGAGTGCGCGAGGAAGCGCACGAGCGCTTCCAGGTAGGCCGTGAGGTCGTCTAAAGGGACGCCCGCGGGGCTGATGGCGAGTTCCTGCTGTGCATCGATCACGCTGGCCTCGAACAGGATCTCCGCCTTGGTCGACCACCATCGGTACACGGTCTGTCGAGACACGCCGGCCCTCTCGGCGACGCCTTTCATGGTCATGGCCGCGTAGCCGACCTCGACCAGCAGGTCGTCGACCGCGTGCAAAACGGCCACCCTGGCCTGCTCGCTCCGGGGACGTCCGCCCTTGCCACGCTCTTCGCCCATGCCCCCATCATACCTGGACACCGTGTATCGGATATGGTACGGTTTCGATACACGGTGATCCGTAATCTGCCGGAGGCCGGCGCTCCCGGGGCTCGCGATGGTTCGGGCACCTGCCGTTACTGTCGACGCCCGAGAGGGCGGAAGGAGGTGGCGCTCTCGGGCGCGTTCGTTACCGGAGCAACGGGGTGGACCGGGTCCGCCGCCGTTGACGGGCTGCCGGCGGTGGGCCACGACGCCGACGGCGATGAAGGACACTTTGTAGCCACCCTAGTCGAAACGAGGAACCCATGACCGACCACACCCTGCCCGAGGTCTCCCGGCACCCGTACCCGGTCAAGGCGCGCCTGCTCACGGTCGTCCGG
>CAXTDD010000608.1:0-2538 GCA_964242955.1 uncultured Rubrobacteraceae bacterium
GCGGCGCCGTCGCCTGGTCGACGAAAAAGACGCGGTCCCTGTTCAGGACGGCCAAGTCGACCGTCTCGTCGGCCTCCCGCCGCAGACGCTCGACGAAGGGCCGGACGGACTGCTTGAGTTCCCCGCCGGCGGCGGCGGCCAACCGCGCGAACTCCGGCCCCAGCCGGTAGCGGCCGTTCGGCGAGGCCGGGACCACCAAAGATTCGGCCTCCAGCGCGCCGACGATGCGGTGGACGGTCGAGCGCGCCAACGAGACGCGCCGGGAGATCTCCGCGAGGCTCAAGCCCCCGCGCTCGGACTCCAGCGCCCGCAAAACGTCGGCGGCGCGGGCGATGACCTGTACCCCGTTGGACCTCGCGTTTTGTTGCAATACGCATCCTCTCTGCATGGATCCCACCCGTTCCTCGACGAGGAGACGGACCTATTCTACCTTCTCCCTGCTCCTTAGTACCGCATAGCGGTGCAGTAGCGGCAAAAAAACAAAAAATATTCCACGATGCGGTTGACGCACCGTAGTTGTCCTGATATTGTGCCGCATATTGGAAAGGGTAGTACCGCGATACAGTACGGTACTGAGAAGGAGGAGCCGAATATGGACACGCAGGCGTCCGCCGCGGGCCGGAGGACGGCGGAGACGGGGCTCGAGTTCTACGATCTGAGCCACCCTTGGGGGTTTCAGAGCCCGAACTGGCCGTACTTCGAGGACGTGAAGATCGAGCGCATCCACTACCACGCCAAGTCCGGGGTGCTGACGCAGCGGATCACCACGACCATGCATAACACGACGCACATCGACGCGCCCAGGCACGTGGTGGCGGGGACGCCCTTCATCGACGAGATCCCGCTGGAGAAGTTCTTCGGGACGGGTGTGGTCGTCTCCATCGAGAAGGGCAAGTGGGGGCGGATCACGGCCGAGGACCTGGAGAACGCCAGGCCCGAGATCCGGCCGGACGACGTCGTGGTCATCAACACCGGCTGGCACGAGAAGTACGACGACAGCCAGGAGTACTTCGGCTACTCCCCGGGGCTGGTACCCTCCGCCGCCGAGTGGCTGGTCGAGAGGGGCGTCAAGGTCGTCGGCCACGACACCCAGGCCAACGACCACCCGCTCGCCACGGCGATCGGTCCCCACGGCCCGGGCGGTCCCCTGCTGCCGCATCTGCTGGGGGAGTACAAGGAGCACACCGGCCGCGAGGTGATCGAGGACTTCCCCGAGTGGGAGCCCGTACACCGTACCCTGTTCTCCAACGGCATCCTGGGCATCGAGAACGTCGGCGGCGACATCGACAGGGTGACGGGCAAGCGCGTGACCTTCTCCTTCTTCCCCTGGCGGTGGACGCGCGGAGACGGGTGCATCATCCGATTGGTCGCCATGCTCGACCCGACCGGGGAGTTCCGGATCGAGCGTGGGGAGTCGGCGTAATGGAGCTGACCCGGCTAAAGGCTGCGCGGTCGTACGATGCGCCGAAGCACTTCGACATGCGCGCCTTGAGACTGCAGGGCTTCGACGCCTCCGGCGCGGAGAACTTCTGGGTCGGCCTCTCGCACTTCCTGCCCGGCGGCGGGGCCGAGCACGAGGCGACGCCGCTGGAGAAGGTCTACGTTGTCGTCGACGGCGAGGTCACCGTGACCACCGACGACGCCGAGGTGACGCTGGGACCGCTGGATTCGTGCCGGCTCGCCCCGGGCGAGGCCCGCGCCGTGGAGAACAAGACCAACAGGACGGCGTCGATGGTCGTGGTCATGCCGTACCCGAAGCAGGAGGAGCGAGCATGAGCCCCACCGACGCGCGGGCCGACACCGCGAACGCTACGACGCTTCCGTCTTTCGACCTTTCGGAACGCTCCGCTCTCGTCACCGGGGCGACCGGCGCTTTGGGTTCCCTGGTCAGCCGCATGCTTGTGGCCGCCGGGGCGCGCGTCACGCTCGCGGCCGGCGGTGCTGACAAGCTCGAGTCCCTCGGAGCCGAACTCTCTGGTGCCGGGGGCGAGGTCGAGCTCGTCAACCGGCGCCCGGACGAGCCCGGGGACGCGGGGGCGATGGTGGAGGCGGCGGTGCGCTCTCACGGTCGCATCGACCTCGTCGTGCCCGCGGCGGGGTTCAACGAGGCCGTCCCCACGGTCGACATGGAGTTGGAGACCTGGGAAAAAATCATGGACGCCAACGTCCGCGGGACGTGGCTGGTGTGCCGCGCCGCGGGGCGGCGGATGATCGAGCAAGGCGGAGGCGGCAAGATGGTCCTCGTCTCCTCGGTCCGCGGCAGGCACGGACTCGCGACCGGCTACAGCGCCTACTGTCCGTCCAAGTCAGCGGTCGACGGCATCGTGCGCGCGCTGGCCTGCGAGTGGGGACCGCATCGGATAAACGTCAACGCGATAGGGCCGACCGTGTTCCGTTCGGATCTCACGGCGTGGATGTACGCCGAGGAGGGGCCGGGGCGCCAGACGCGCGAGGCGATGCTGGCGCGGATACCGCTCGGGAGGCTCGGCGAGCCCGAAGACTTCGCCGGCCCGCTCGCGTTCCTGCTCTCGCCGGCGT
>CAXTDD010000609.1:0-2538 GCA_964242955.1 uncultured Rubrobacteraceae bacterium
CCATCTGCTCGAACTCGCGGGTGCGGAAGATGAAGTTGCCCGGCGTGATCTCGTTCCTGAAAGACTTGCCCTGCTGGGCGATCCCAAACGGCACCTTCACCCGGCTGGTCTGGGTAACGTTCTTGAAGTTCACGAAGATCCCCTGCGCCGTCTCCGGCCTGAGATAAGCCAGGTTCTCCTCGCTCTTGACCGGCCCCATGTACGTCTCGAACATCAGGTTGAAGGGTCTGACGGGGGCGAAATCTCTCCCGCCGTCCACGGGATCCTTGACCCGGTCGTCTTCCTGGATGATGCGGGTCAACTCCTCGGGGCTCTTGCCCTCGGCGTCGATGCCGGTGGCGTCCTCGATGAGGTGGTCGGCCCTGTAGCGGCGCTTGCTGGTGCGGCTCTCGACGAGCATGTCGTTGAAGGTCGCGGTGTGCCCGGAGGCCTCCCACACCTTCGGGTGCATGATGATCGCCGCGTCCAGCCCGACCACGTCGTCGCGCATGTGGACCGTGCTGCGCCACCACTCTTCCTTGATGTTCCGTTTCATCTCGACGCCGAGCGGTCCGTAGTCATAAGAGGACCTCAAACCGCCGTAGATCTCCGAGCTCTGATACACGAAGCCCCGGCGCTTGCAAAAGGCGACCATCTTCTCCATCGTCACGGCCTGCGACATTCTCGACCCCCGCTACGTCGAATACGGCGTAAAGCCCAGCGAGTATAGCTCAGAGGAACGCCGGCTTTGATCGTGCTCGGTGGCCTAGCGCCGGACGAGGAGGAACCGGGCGAGGGAACCCATCAGCCCGGCGAGGCCCCGGACCTCGGCGGACGCGCACACCGTTATCAGGACCAGGGCAACGCTCAGGGCTACCGCGTGCAGAGGTCCTAATGTCCTCACCTTTCGTCGAAGCAACGAACGTATCGCAACATCGGACCTTTTTTGGCCTTTGGGGCGAATAGGAAAGCCCCGCGGCAGACCTCGCTGTTGATGCTCCGGTGCGTGCGTGCTGCTTGCATGGCGGTCGGGGGCGCTGTCGGCCGCGGCCGGCAACGGGTCGGGTGTCTACAGCCCCTCCCACTCCTCGCGGGAGATCCCGGCCTGCCGGAGCACGCGCGCCAGCAGATCGCGGCATTTGTCGCCACGGTGGGGGTTCGGGATGCGCGGCGTGGCGTCCCCGCGCTGCATGAACTCGTGCCGCTCGCCGGAGAAAGGTCCGTCGAACCCTGCCCGGCGTAGGGCGCGCACGAGATCCCGGCGGTCGATCGTCCCGAAGGGCGGGCACGGTGTCTTAGGGGTCCCTAAGCCGGGGCCGCGACAGAAAAGTCGTTCACGACGGGGACAGAGAGCCCGCGCGAGATGCGGAACAGTACCCACTCCTCCAGGACCTCGGCCAGCTGCGCGCGGGCCTCCTCCTCCGTGTCGGCGTCGGACCAAACACCCCGGAGGCGCTCGAAGGAAAAGCTGCCGTAGACGTTGCCGTCTTCGAGGCGCTCGAACGTCGCCAGCTTCATAGCCTCTTCGATGTACCCGGCGATCATCACGGCCGACATCCTACACCGCACAGGAGTCCGAAGCCCGAGCAGATCAACGAACGTCCGGCGAAAACGATCTGAGGGTTCGGGTGGACGCAAGACTGTGTCCTTAGTTTACTCGGCGGCCTTGCGAGCGAGGAGCAGGCCGATCGCCGCTGCCACGACGCCCGAAACGACCAGCAACACCGCAAGGGCGGGACCGCCGGTTTCGGGAAGTCCTTCATCCTCCTCGTTGGCTGCCGAGGTCCCCGGCGGGGTCGAGGCGGCGGAAGGGCTGGCCGAGGCGCCCGGGGTGCCGCTCCCGGAGTCCAGGAGGCCGGCCTCCTCGCATTGCTCCAGCACGCGCCGGGCCCCGGCGGAGGTGTCCCCCGACTCGAAGTACCCGTCCTCCAGGAATGAAGCGAACGAGCGGCAGTCCGTTTTGGCGTCGCCGTCGATCACGACGGTCCCGCCCTCCTCGAAGACGTAGTCCGGGGGATTAAATCCAGATACCTGAGCCGGGGCCGGCGTGGCGAGAACCGCCGCCATCACCGCGAGCACCACCGCCAGCAGGACCGCCCCCTTCGCCGCGCGACGGGCGGCGAAGGGTACTCGGGGACGCCCAAGACCTCGGCCGTCGTCAGCCTGGCCTCCCATGCATTCTCCCCTTCCTCGAAGCCCACCTCGTCGTGTTTCGCGCGACAAAAGCAACTCTACGCCGCACGTCGGCTCGGCGCAACAGCAAGGACAAGATCTCCAAAAGTCCGCCCACGTGTTTCTCGGTCGGAAGCTCCGGGCGATCCCGGACACGCTCGCGGCACCGCGAGGTTTACGCACACCGGTTTTGCATACCAGTATTCGTATTTGACCCATGGTAACAATTGTGCCTAGAATTCCGGTTTCTAGTGGCTTGGCCCAGATAAGCGGGGCGATGCCGAGGAAATCACCAGAGGAGGACGGGTGCGCAGTTCGGGTATGGAAAGAATGGCGGGGACGGTGGCCGCGATGCGCGAGAGGCCGAGGGCGTCGCTCGCGCTCGCG
>CAXTDD010000610.1:0-242 GCA_964242955.1 uncultured Rubrobacteraceae bacterium
CGCCAGGCCGCAAACGACGCGGTGCGGGAGGCCGGACGCCTGGAGCGCGAGGCCGCCAAGCAGCGGGACTTCGAGCGCGCCCGGCGGAGCGTACAGGGGATGCGCGAGAGGCCGCGCCCGGACCGGGACGCCGACTTCGCCGACCGGGGCGAGCGCAGGCCCAACAACCTCGTGCCCGCGCCGCCGAAACCCGGACGCAAGCGGCTGGCGCTGCCGCCGATGAACCCCTGCATAAACCCCGG
>CAXTDD010000610.1:252-2534 GCA_964242955.1 uncultured Rubrobacteraceae bacterium
CGCACCAAAGTGCGCGCCGGGGCCGGACATCCCTACCCCGAGGGTATAGGGGATGGTGCGTGATGGCCGTCTGCCGGGGCACCAAGCGCGACGGTGGTGCGTGTACGCTGCCCGCTACGGCGGGCTCCCCCTGGTGCTGGAACCACGACCCGGCCCGCGCGGAAGAGCGCCGCCGTAATGCCTCCCACGCCGCCGCCATCGGCAACTCGAAGGTCGGTGCGGAGATCAAGGGCGTCCGGTTGATGGTGCGCGACCTCGTGGAGACGACCGTCTCCGGCGGGCTGCACCCTACGGTCAAGAAGCGGCTGACCGACGTCGTGGGGCTGCTCCAGGTCTATTCCCGGCTGGCCGAGCTTGAGATGGCCGCCGGGGAGGTGCCCAGGTTCCCGGGCAAGGGGTACGTGGCGCTGCCGGAGGACACAGCCGACCGTGCGAAGGAATGGGCGGAGAAGGAGGGCGAGAAGGCGCGGGTCATGGAGGGCATCGCCAGCTTCAACCGCGACCCCACGGCGACGCTGGAGGCGATGAAATAGGGACTACGAGAGCTCCGAACGGCGAAAATGCCCGGGCCCCCCACGTGCACGGGTCTTACCAAAGTCAGCCGGTGGTCTCCTCTTGCGTGGGGCTGTTGTAGAATTCCACCTGCTGCTCGCGCAGGACGATCCTCCACGTTCCATTTTCCAACACGGCCTCCTGGGTCGCCTGGTCTTGAAATTCCTCTCCAACTTCCGTGGTGGTAAGGAGGCGCTCGATAGTGGCGCTATCTCCTTGAACCTGTACCGAAGGGAACGAGTACTGCGTGATGGCGAGATCACCTCGTTCATTCACGTCGGCGTACTGGGTCTCCGAGACCATACCCTTGCTTTCTTCGGCGAAGAGATCGTAGGCGAGGTCCCAGGTCTGCATGTTCCCGTACTCGTACTGGAGAGCTAGCACCTCCTCGGGCGGGGCTCCGGGCTCAGCCATGCGGGTCAAATCCACGTCTCCGGCCTGGGAGCCGTCCGATGCTGACGCGGACGAGTCCCCCATGCCTGTGTAACCCATCGTGACCGTCTGCGGGTCCACGTCCGACGGCACGTCGAAGATGAGCTGGCCGAGTTCCAAACCGCGGGGTTGCAGCTCGAAGCCGCCGGATGTGCCGTCCAACAGGGCGTTCGGATGGAACACGTCGCTGGATTCCTCGTATAGTTCCTCGCCCGCGGTGGATAGCGTGCCCGAAATCCCGACGGAAAGCGGGCCGGTACCGGTATTCCTCACGGAGTACGTCACCACGACGAACTTGCCGGCCGTGGGGAAGCCCTCGACGCTTTGGATGGTTTCGTCCGAATACGTGTTTTCCAGGTAGAAGTACTCGTCGAGGACCGCTACCTCCAGGACCCGGAGGTCGAAGTTCTCCGGCGGCAGCGTCTCGCCTATCGCGGTCTGCGGGGCCGGGGGGTCCGAACTCTGGGGTGCCCGGGACCTCGCGCCTTCTTGGGAAGGCCGCGAGGTCTTGGGTTCCGCTGGGGCGTCGCCTGCGCCCTCCCTGGCGGTCCCCGACTCTTGAGATGTACCACAAGACGCAAGGAAACAGAAAAACGCAAACACCAGCACCACCCGAGAGCAACGCATCACCAAGCCCGTTACCTTTCGCCCGATTTTTGAGCGCAAGTATACGCTAAAGGCCAGCTCCCAGCCTAGCGGTAAAGTGGGTTACCCCGGGCTAGACCAGCGCCTCGTCCACGTAGCAGTATCGCCAGTCCTCGCCGGGCTGGAAGGACTTCACGATGGGGTGGTCGCTCGCCTGATAGTGCTTGGTAGCGTGGCGGTTCTTGCTCGAATCGCAACAGCCCACGTGCCCGCAGCTCAGGCACTCGCGCAGGTGGACCCAAGTGTCCCCGGTCCTCAGGCAGTCCTCGCAGCCCTGCGCCGAGGGCTCCACGTCGCGTATCTGGTCGAGGTGGGTGCAGGTTGTAGCCATAGTTTGGCTCCTTCGATTCGGGGGTTGACTAGGCCAGGGCGACTTCGAGGGACGTTTCTCCGGCGGGGGAGAGGGCGGCCCGGAACAGGACGCCGTTGCGTCCGCGAAGCGATACGGAACTGTCGCAGCAGCCGACGTGCCCGCAAGATAGGCACTCTCTGAGGTGGACCCAGGTGTCGCCCATTTGGAGGCACTCCTCGCAGCCCTCGGCGCTCGGCTTCACTTCCCTGATCTGGTCTAGATGCGTGCAGGTCTGCATGTCTCTCCTCCCGTTAAGATCGTTCCGGTCGAACTCTGTCGGTCTCGTCCAACCCCGCGCTCC